>NZ_JADBSA010000284.1:0-17527 GCF_020246945.1 Microcystis sp. M113S1
GAAAACGGACGGGTCGAAAGTGTCAGACTTAAGCAATTAAGCGTTTTTCGCTATCTGCGTCAACCCCATTGACGCGACCACCCTAAAAAAGTGGCGTGGTGAGGAATCGCCGTCCGTTTTACGGCGGCGAGGATGTCAATTCTGGGATAGGGATAAATCTTAGCCTACTTGCTGACGATAGATATTCATTTCTAGGCTATCTTCCCCATAAAGATCCTCAATGTGTTGATGACAGCAATCGATCGCAAATTGCTCAAATTCTCTCGGTTCGATTTGATACATTTTGGCAAAAATATCCGGTTGAACACGACAAAATTCCGGTCTCTGGTCATAAATGGTACAGAGACGGGTTTGGCGATCGAAGTATATACACCAACCCTCTTCCCCCACCATGCTGAGATATTGACTTAATTGTGCGGGAGTCAGATATTCTTCTAAGTCAGGACGCTCATCGGGATTTAGTTGACAACAAGCTCCACAATTTTTAATACATTTCCAATTGGCCATATAACCGGTGTGCCGCAATCAATTAATCCTCGGACCTACTGACTAGCTTACTAGCAATTAGTCCCAATTTTGCCTTTCCGCAGCAATTCCCCTCAATAGTTTTAATCTCAGCCGGCGATCGGGAGTGAAAGCTTGACGAGGTTAGGATTGAGAAAAATGGGCGTTGTAAGGGTCGAACTTACGGCATCCTGCTTGTAAGGCAGGCGCTCTACCACTGAGCTAAACGCCCGAATCATTTTTGCACTTTCTCAGCATAACATATATTTTTAAAAAAGTATATTATTTTTTTGAGCGAGTTGATTTTTTTCCGATGCCCTCTGGTCGAACTCACGATCGCATTACCCTAATTCTGCTGCCACCGATTGCGGGGGCGAGTTTTTTGGTCAGTGGCAGTGGTAACTTAACTCTGTTACTCTTGGCCAGTTATTTGTTTAGCGGATTTCTGTTTGGACCAGATCTTGACATCCACTCAGTACAATACAAACGTTGGGGTTATCTACGCTGGTTGTGGCTACCCTACCGTTCCATGATCCGTCATCGCGGTTGGTTATCCCACGGTTTATTGATCGGCACAGTCTTTCGGTTATTTTATCTTGGTAGTTTTCTTTTACTAGCGGCGATCATCATCATCCCGATCCTGCAAAGTTTCTGGGGTATAGACTGGGATTGGCGACTGTGGCCGCAGCAAGCGATCGCATTATGGCAACAGTATCCCCGGGTAGCGATCGCTATTTTCCTGGGTTTAGAATTAGGGGCGATGAGTCATAGTTGTAGTGATTGGATCGGATCGGCCTACAAACGTTCTCGAAAAGTGGCTCAAAAACCGGTAAAAAAGAAAAAACGTTAATAGTCCCCGTCCACAATTTCTAATTAGGGTTTGCGGCAAAAAGTTTTTCGGTGGGGGTTGGGGGTTGGGGGTTGGGGGTTGGGGGTTGGGGGTTGGGGTGTGGGGTGTGGGGTGTGGGGTTTTACCCATTTTCAGGTGGTCAATTACCTAATTTTCAGGGAAAAAGTACCTGAAGCCGATCACTCCCATATCTGGTACTTTTTGATTTCAAAAAAGCCTAAAAATATTATCCAACAAGATTTTTAGATTTATTCAGCAAACCCTAAT
This sequence comes from Microcystis sp. M113S1, assembly GCF_020246945.1. Classification (NCBI taxonomy): domain Bacteria; kingdom Bacillati; phylum Cyanobacteriota; class Cyanophyceae; order Chroococcales; family Microcystaceae; genus Microcystis; species Microcystis sp. M113S1. The sequence goes on from NZ_JADBSA010000284.1 coordinate 1,622, forward strand.
TAGCCTTACTTTTATATTCTTGCCAAGTTTTCGGACTGATAAAGAGAGTTCCTTTTTCTTGCTGGTCGGGAAACTGGATATAATTTTTCTCTAAATAATCCTTGAGTTTTGATGATTGCAGAAATTCCTTTTCAAATCGATAGAGAAAAACCAAATCGGGCTGTCTTTTTTCGATAACTTCTAGGATAAAATCCCCATCAAGATTCTGATTGATAAATCTCTTTCTGGTGATGACAGCAGTTTCTGGGGGTGTTTTCAAGAAATATTGATATATGTAGTGAGGATTATCGGTTAACAGAAGTTTATCGGAGTTTTTAAATTTTTCAAACACAGCTTCTGCTAAAAGAGGTTTATACCTTTTGTTAAATTGAACGTAGGCATTAATTCCAGGATCACGATTGGTGATTATTCTTAAGGTATTAAAGATAAATTGACCAGACAGGGAGAGAAAAATCAGCATTTTAAGTATTAATACTCGGGTTATTTGGCGATTTTGCTGAAATTCCCCGAGGCTATCAGTAATTTTTAACTGTTCGACAAATAAGGCAATTATCCAAACGGCAGGAATAATTAAATGGACATAATAATGAGTCCATATTTGGGCAACTGTGGCAAATCTAAATAGATTAGAACCTAACCAAACCAAGGGCGGTAAAAGTGGTATTATATTGCGAGTAAAAACCATCGCTATAATAGCGATTACTGTGACGATCAGATAAATTGGTTCGTACTTTAGGGCGTTTTGTAAGAGAGTCAATAAGGTGAGATTTTCTTCACCGAAACTAGAGGCAACACTGACATGAGATTTAATGATATTTGCGTAGGAAAAAGTAAAAATAGTCAGAGAACCCAAGACAAAGACTAAAACGACAGCGACTAACCAAATAACAATATCAATGATTCTTTTAATAAAACTATTCTATTGATTAAGAAAAATAATTAAAGCTACAGTTGGGATAATAGTAATGCCTGAAAGTTTAATTTGCAGGGAAAAAACGAAAGCAATGGCACTGAGTAAATACAGCCCATACTTAAGCTTACCGGTGAATTGAAGGGCTTTAAAGATAATAAAAATACTTAAGATTGTAAAAAAAAGTGATGGTAATTCCCGCAACATTGTCGTTGACAGGTTAATATACACTGGACAGGTTGAGAGAATGAATACTGATAAACAAGAGGCTAATATTCCGCAATTAACTCTCAGAATTAGATAAAAAATTCCTAACATAATTGTGGACAAAGAAATCACCATAATGCGGGCGGCATAGAGAGTAAATCCTGTCACACTTAACCAACCATTTAGTAAAAGAGATAAACCCGATAAATGATCGTGCCAAACTTGTTCGTAGAGACGATAACCTTGTTTAGTGACGTAGGCAAGTACCAGGGCCACCGCTTCATCAAAATTAAGGATATAGGGATAATGAAGCGGGACTTTCCAGAAAACAATCCCTAGAAAAAAAACTGCAATGGCAATTAATGCCATTAAATCAAAACGATAAGATTTCTTATTCATACACTTTTTCTGGACAAGAATTGCTGCGTATCTTATCACAGATCGAGACATCAATTATGGGTTAAAAAAGATACAAAGATTACTTTTCAGAACTACGCCCTAAATCTTTAGATCTATGATAGGCCGCCACTACTGCCTCGATAATAGTCGATCGAAAAGAGCCTTTTTCTAATTGTCTCACCCCAGCAATCGTGGTTCCCCCGGGGCTAGTGACGCGATCCTTTAATTCTCCCGGATGTATGGCCGATTCTTTTAATAGGGTTGCCGTCCCTAAAACTGTTTCTAGGGCCAATTGAGACGCGATCGCTCGCGGTAATCCGGCCGCCACACCACCATCGCTTAAAGCTTCCACCATCAAGGCCACAAATGCCGGGCCCGATCCCGATAATCCCGTTACCGCGTCCATCAAAGCCTCGGGAACTTCCACCACCGAACCGACGGCCGCAAAAATATCTCTGGCTACGGCCAGATGTTCCGGTTCCGCATGACGACCAGCTGCGATCGCTGTAACCCCTTGTCCCACCGTGGCCGGGGTATTGGGCATCGTCCGGATCACGGGGCGATCGGGAAAGCCCATTTCTAAGCGATTGAGGGTAACTCCTGCTAAAATCGAGATAATCAAGGGTTTTTCGGGTATTCCCAGCAAACTATTCACTACTTGCTCTAAAATTTGCGGTTTTATCGCTAAGATTAACACCTCAGTTGCTCTAGCGGCTTCCCGGTTATCCTCACTGACTTGTACTCCGTAGGTATTAACCCAAAAGTTGCGCCGTTGGGATTGGGGTTCACTGACTAACACCGTTTCGGGACTATAAATATTTTTTTTTAATAAACGGCTGAGAATGGCCTCGGCCATGACTCCACCACCAATAATTCCTAAACGAATAGACACAGTATTATTTAAAGTAAAAAGAAAAAAAGGCAGATTTAGAGATCTTACCCCCAAAAAAACGCATCCTCTCGAGAATCGATCGATTTCTAGCTTCGACAAACTTAACGAGAGGACTATGGGAGGACTCATTGAGCTAATCGACTGCTTTCGGCTCCCCAAGCAGGTGCGGGGGAAACGGGACGAGCCATTTTCGGGTTGTCGGTGATATCGTGAATAGTTCCGGAAAGGGTGCTAACTTTAACGCAGCTGGGGGTAAATAGGAAAATACTCTCACCGATGCGTTCTTGATGACCATCAATCGCGTAAGTGCCACCGGCGACAAAATCCACGGCTCTTTGTGCTTCTTCGGGATCCATGACGTTGAGGTTTAAAACCACCGATTTGCGTTCTCTCAGGGTTTGGATAACTTGGGGCATTTCCTCGAAGGAATGGGGCTCGATCACTACTACTTCTGCATTATTGTTGTTAATACCTGGCATACCGATCACGTTGCTTCTGTTGAGTCCCATAGATGTGGCTGTACTGAGATTTAAAGGTTCGCGTTGACGACGATTGAGGGTATCTTCTTCTTCGTTTTGATCCCTATCTTGGGGGGAAGACTTTTCCCAGTTCATTTCTTCGTAGTCGGTTTCATCTTCGTCTTCCGGTTGTTCGGAGATGCCGACAAAATCTTTGAGTTTGGTAAAAATGTTGTTCACAGTCTAAGTGTCCTTCAAAAGATTTTTTAGGTGGTCTTGGCTAGAGTCGGGGTTATTTTAGTGGCCTTTAACAACTTTTGCTCTTACTTGGTACAGGGGAACTATTTTGTTAAGGGTTCGTCATTCTAGTCGTCTGGAGACAGAGGTTAGTTCCCTCTTTTCAGTTATCAGTTATCAGGGGATAGTTTTCAGGGATTGGGAAAAAGTCAATTCCTCATTTCTAACCACCGGTTTCTAGACTAGACGCTGTAATTTTAAGATATATTGTCACCGATTATTAAAATTTCTAGGGGTTTTTTCTGTAAATTTACGGAGATGGCTTAGTAGATGCGATCACCAAAGATGCTGGTTCCCACCCGGATCAAAGTGGCTCCAGCCTTGATGGCGAGAGGATAATCGTTAGACATCCCCATGGATAGATGAGGCAGGCATAAACTAGAGCTATTCTCGATTATTTGGGCTAAATCGCCGGTTTTTTCAAAGGCGGCTAACTTTTCCCCAGCGGATAATCCCTGGGGCAGAATTGTCATCAAACCTTGAATTTTTAGCTGTTTACAGTTGACTAAAGCGGGAATATCTGCTAGTAATTCGTCCGTGTCCCAACCGAACTTATCGGGATCGGGGACAACTTTCACCTGTAGCAAAACTTGGGGATTAATCTCTAATTCCGCCGCTAGGCGATCGAGTCTTTGGGCTAATTTTAAACTATCGAGGGAATGGATTAAATCAAAAGATTCTAGAACTTTGCGGGCTTTATTTGCCTGTAGATGCCCGATAAAGTGCCAAGAAATATCTGGGAGGTCTTTTAGTTCTTGCTGCTTCGAGATTGCTTCCTGTAGCTTACTTTCAGCAAAATCTCTCACTCCTGCTTGGTAAGCTTGACGGATATAATCGCTCGATACCTGTTTACTGACGGCAATCAGGCGCGTGGAGGGGGGTAGGGTAAGACGGATTGACTCGATACGACTAGCGATCGTCATGAACTAGACTGAAAAGGTTTGTTGATAAGTTTGGTTGAGACTGTTAAATTCTTGCACATTACTGCCCCGTCGCAAATTCCGTAGCCGGTTTTCCACTAAAAGACGAGCATCGGAACGACTAATCGGATCGAACGAGACTTTTTTGGGTCCCACCGTCACCAGAAAAAAAAGACGTTGGGCATAAAGAGTGGTAAATAATTCCCGATGTTCTTCTAATAGACACACTCTGTATAATAGACCGAAAGTAGGATGATTGAGATAGGTTTCGTTACTCATTCAAGCGATCGCTAAAGGAAAAGGATTGAGCAAACTAGAAAGTTTTTCCACAACAAAATCAAGCGGATGGCTCAAAAACAATTGATTTTTCGGGTGTTTCCCCTAGCCTGATTTTACCAGAATCCTTCAATGACAACTAACGATGCCAGTCTATGTCATGATTTCCTGAGTTTTCACTTTTTCCCTGTTAACGTGGATACATTTCGGTGACAACTTGTCACCATCAGAAATTAGCTCGGCTGCAAAAATCAAAGATTTTCATTTAGCTGAGGAGACTCCGATACTCCGAGACAGGAGGATAAAAAAGACAATAGACAACTAAAATACCCATAAAAGCTAAGATTATATCAAATTTATCAGGTTTTTTAGATATTTTAACTCGATAGCGGCGATCGGTGAACTGAAAACTCACATCTGATCACTGATAACTGATAACTGATCACTGAATCACTGATGAAATGCCCTAAGCTTGTATTAAGCCTTTTTTAACTTCAAATTCCTTTAACCTCAATCAATATGGATTTTTCTAGTCTTGTTGCCAGTCAGCTAAACGCCGGTGCTATCTGGCCTGAAGGAATCCTGATTATTACCCTGATGGTGATTTTAATCGGCGATTTAATCGTGGGACGGAGTGCCAGAAGTTGGCTGCCCTACGTTGCGATCGCTGGTCTGCTCGCTGCTGTGGTTGCTCTCTATTTTGCCTGGGATAATCCGAAACCAGTAGCCTTTTTAGGGGCTTTTGAGGGTGATAATCTCAGTATCGTCTTTAGGGCGATTATTGCTCTTTCTACCGCCTCCACAGTGCTGATGTCTGTCCGTTATGTGGAACAAGCGGGAACTTCCCTAGCGGAATTCCTGGCCATTATGCTCACCGCAACTCTCGGAGGAATGTTCCTATCTGGCGCTAGTGAATTGGTGATGATCTTCATCTCCCTAGAAATGCTCAGTATTTCCTCCTATCTAATGACCGGTTACATGAAGCGGGATCCTCGATCGAACGAGGCCGCTTTAAAATACCTGTTAATTGGAGCTTCTAGTTCGGCGATTTTCCTCTATGGTGTTTCCCTTCTCTACGGTTTATCCGGAGGTGAAACCAGTTTAAGCGCCATTGCTCAAAAATTAACCGCTGTTAACGGTGGTCAGTCCCTGGCCTTAGCGATATCATTAGTTTTTGTGATTGCCGGTATCGCCTTCAAAATTTCGGCGGTTCCCTTTCACCAGTGGACTCCTGATGTGTACGAAGGTTCACCCACTCCCGTGGTCGCTTTCCTCTCGGTGGGTTCGAAAGCGGCGGGTTTTGCCCTAGCAATTCGCCTATTAGTGACGGTTTTCGGTCTAGTCAGCGAACAATGGCGGTTTATCTTTATCGCTCTAGCAATTTTGAGTATGATCCTCGGCAACGTGGTTGCCTTGGCCCAAACTAGCATGAAACGGATGTTAGCCTATTCCTCGATCGGTCAGGCGGGTTTTGTCATGATTGGTTTAACCGCCGGTACTGACGCGGGTTACTCTAGCATGATTTTCTATCTGTTAATTTACCTGTTCATGAACCTAGGAGCTTTTGCCTGTGTGATTCTCTTTGCTCTCAGAACTGGAACCGATCAGATCGCTGAGTATTCGGGACTCTACCAGAAGGATCCGCTCCTAACCCTCTGTTTAAGCATCTGTCTGCTTTCTTTGGGCGGAATTCCGCCTCTAGCTGGCTTCTTTGGCAAGATTTATCTATTCTGGGCCGGTTGGCAAGCGGGACTTTATGCCCTCGTCCTCGTGGGTTTAGTCACCAGTGTGGCCTCGATTTACTACTATATCCGTGTGGTCAAAATGATGGTGGTCAAGGAACCCCAAGAGATGTCCGATGCGGTGAAAAATTACCCCGTTATCAATTGGACTCTTACTGGGATGCGTCCCCTACAGGTGGGTATTGTCCTCTCCCTAGTGGCGACTTCCCTAGCTGGTATCCTTTCCAATCCTCTCTTTACCCTAGCGACGGATTCCGTCACCACTACCCCCATCCTACAATCGGCGGCCCTGGCGACGCACATTTCCCAAGCGAATTGAGAATCCCTGTTGATTTATCGGCGTTGTCAGATCAGAATAGGAAAGATGCCATGCAATCCTTGCTATCAAAGTAATTTCAGTTCCAGGCTGATTCGGAGCATCTTTCAATTTGACAACGCCTATTGTAGGGCTAATTCCGGAATTAGCCCTACACCTAATCCGTTTTTAATAGTGTGATTAACTCTCAATTTGTTCTAAAATAGAGGCTAAAATATCTGGAGTGAATCCGTTAGCTTCTGCTTCATCAGTAGCTTGATCCATAATTGTTGATAATCTCGCCGCTGCTTTTTGACGATATTTTTCTAATTCTAATTGAATAGTTTCAGTTAATTTGTTTTCTATGTTCGCTCGGTCATTGGGTTTAATTTTAGCGTAATATCTAGCAATTTCTAAAGGAACTTGAATAGTGATTTTTGTTTTGCTATTCATGGTAAGTAGCTGGTTATAATTAAATTAAAAATCGATTTTAGATTCGATCCCCCCTGCCCCCCTTGATAAGGGGGGTGTCTGATAATTTTTAACGCCTACCTAACTTAATTGATTGTTTTTTTACTTTTAACAGACCTCTATTGTAGCACAAAATCACCATACTCATTCAATTTGACAATATTGATGTAAAAGTTGCCATTGGATCAAAAAAATCAATGAATAGAAACATGGACTAAAAATAAAACCCTCTCAACTGGCTAATTGAAGGGGCATTTATTGTATTTTTGGTGAGCAATTTAGCAAACTTTTGTGGTTTCTTTTTCGATGGATTGGGATGGCTTTAGTTTGCGCTTGAGGGTTGAAGCTGCGCCGAGAGTGCTAAGGACTCCAAGACCAAAGAGGGAGGCGGGTTCAGGTACTTGTTGTACTTGTTGTACTGTCCCAAAAGTTACGGGGAAAGCTACTGAAGCAGCAACCTCTGGGGATGTATTGATGGCGATTTCAAAACCAGGATTACCATCAGTACCAATTACATAAAATGGACCACCGAAACCCGTGGACGAGTTCACAAACACTAAATCAGCTGGGTTACTCCCATCAGCATTAGCTGTATTAAAAGTTAACGTTGAAGATGTGGCATTAACCAAAAATTGCCCTGTTCCCGAAATGTTAGAAGTGTCCGCAGCATTTAAAACAGGAAAAGGATTACCATTAACTGTCAGGATAAGGTTAACGTTGGTAAAGGGATTAGGAGTACCATTCTGGATAGTATAGCTGCCTACTGGCACATCTACGGTTCCCACTAAAGAAGCGTTATTACCTGATTCACTCCAACTGCGGTTAACAGTAAAAGTAACGGCCGTTGCTGCGACAGGAGTGAGCATAGCAGCGAGAGAAGTTGCGCCAGCTAAAGCTAGGGTAGGAATTAATCGGTTTTTAATCATCTTGATTGAACAAACGGGTGACTGGATGCAACTATCGTCTTCCTTGCGGCCTGGTCAAGCAACAGCCGAACCCAAGACAAAATGAGGACAGTAAGAGGATACACATTTACCCCCCCCGAACTGTATTAAAAGATACAATTAATAAATCTTTACATTCTTCATTCGTTGAGTATAGGCTACATATCAGGACAGACAAAAGGGTGAATAAATAATCAGTTTTTAATAACCAGATTTAGCGTTGGGTTTCATGCTTCAACCCAACCTACGTTCATCTAAATCCGTTGAGTATAGGCTACATATCAGGACAGGCAAAAGGGTGAATAGATAATCAGTTTTTAATAACCGGATTTAGTATTAAGACTTGTTCTAGGCTTAACCTGCTTTTTGCTTTACTCAAATTGGCCAAGTAAAAGACTCATTTCGTTAACAACATTCTCACTTGCTTTTAACGCTTCTTTTCTAATTGCTTGAATTTCAGCCATACTTTTTGCTATTCTCTGCTGTTCAGATTTGGGTGGAATAGGCACTAAAACTTTAGACAAATCATCTACTAAAATAGTAGGAATAGCATGACCTGTCATGTACCTTTTAATCTGGCGCAAAAAAAAGTCTGTTCGCATATATACTAATAAAAACAAAGGCTCGACTCCCTGAATATTTCTTAATACCGAAAATCCATTTGAGCAAATTGCTCCGTCTTCATCTTCCGTGATTAGGGCTGTTGCTTGACGTGAGCTTCCTGTACTTGCTCCTGAAATTGCTGTAATAATATCACCTTTGTACACTCTATATGTTGCGCGAGATGGAGCTTCATGTGCTTTGATTATTTGTTGAGAAACAACTTGCATTGTACGATAATCAACATCGGCAATAGCGATATATCTAATTTCACTATCTTTGGCTAAACGAAAATCAGCCGCATCTCTCAAAATATCGGCAATTTCACCTAAAGGTTTCGCCCCAATAGATTTTAGATGTTCTAATAATTTTTGGTCATTGGGTAAATAATGTTCGGCATCCAGTCTCGAATTGAGCAGGGTGTTCTTAACTGTATAAATACAATCGCTGTTTTGTGCAAATTCGCCGTTGATAAATGATGCAAAAGATTGAGAAATATCATCTATATCATCGTCAACTATTGGCAAACCTGATTTTGTTTGGGCTATAACTCCAGACTCGTTGCGCTTATATATTGTTTGTCCTTTAACGTCATAGCCTATTTTTTTGATTTGTGCCATAAAACAAGAATCATTGTTTGCTGGTAATTTTTGAACTACTAAAAGTGATGTCTTGATTCCTGTGCCATAAGGTACAAAAGCTTCTGTGGGGATGGAAACAACACCTAATATTTTTGCTTGGGAGCGCAACCAATAGCGAATAGGTCCATTAGAGATATTTTGTAATAGACCATCGGGTAAAACAATTGCCATGCGCCCACCTGCTCGCAATAATTTTATAGATTTCTCAATAAATAAAATATCGGGCGACTGACCTGCTAAAACGGTTGGGGAAACTTCCCAACCATTGGACGCTGATTTATGCCATTTCCGGGCAAGAAGATATGATTTAAGAATTTTCTGGTCTTCTACTTTTCCTTTATTTCCAAAAGGAGGATTTGTCAAGATAACATCAAAAGAGTTATTTAATTTTTCATCTTCGATAAGCGCATTAGTGCAGATAATTTCTGAACCTGTGCCACCTTCAAAAACTAAACGAATCATTCCCGAAAGGGCGACATCGGGATTAAATTCAATTCCCGTAATACTTTCTTGCACAAAACTTGCTATATCGAACTCTGGGTTATTTTGTCGAACATGGTTTATTGCTTGAATTAAGAAACCACCACTTCCGCAAGCAGGGTCGATAATTTTTTCGTTTGGTTTGGGGTCTATCATTTCAACCGCAAGGCGTACAATTGGGTGAGGGGTAAAAAATTCTCCCCTATCTCCACGCTGGTGTCTATTTACAAAAGTTTGAAAGGCTTCACCTTTTATATCGCCAGATGTTTTACTTAAATTGATGTACTGTAACTTTCCTACAATATAAGCAAGAGTCAAAGGTTTTAACTTGAATGTGTCATCGGTGAAAAATCCCCGATAATGATTCTTGATGGAGGTAAATAATTGACTGAGACGCGACATAAATTCATCGGACTTATTGGCGACGATGGCTTTATATTCACTTGCTGTAACGCCAAAATTTACAGATTGCTTGGCAGATTTTTCGTCATGAAGTTTGATGATGATTAGTTTAACCATCTCGTGAAAAATCTTGTCTTTGAGCATTCCTTCGTTGGCGTAAATATAATTATGGCACTCTTCAAAAACTGCGGAAAGATTGTTAGAAGGTCGTAATTCCTGAATTTGCGGGAGTTTTTCAGGTAACAGGCTATCTTCGGAAAATAACAATCCTTGCTCTTTCATTTTTCCAGTTTGCTGCTGTCTTCTGTCCATTTGTTACAACTCTCCATTTGCTTCTTCTGTAATTAAATATCTATTATCAACCTGCATTTCGTCTTCTTTGACACTATCTTTCTCCTTCAATGTTTGGTAAACATCATTTAGATTTTCATACCAGTCATCAGTGATACTTAATCTTGCGTTGCCAGATTCATCAGTAAACACAAACCCCATGATGTAATTTTGCTGTAAGTGATTTTCATCCTCACCAGATGATTCTAGGTGTTGGGGGTTGGCAAAAAGAAATTTATGCTCTGAATACCGAAGAAAAATGTCAATCGAAATAACGTTAAATTCATCTTTTCGAGGCGTTGCTTGAGTTCTGTTGCTTGAAGCAGATTTGCCAGAAACAAAGTGAGTTTCCAAGACCCGAATTTTTGACATAACATAATTGAGGCGGCTGTCAAATAACGCATTTACTTCTTCTCTTGAAAGATGCTTCAATGCCTTTACTGCGCGTGATTTGGCCGTTTCTCGTTGTGGGTTGTAGTTTTGAATTTCTTCATATTCATAAATGGTTGTTGAAAATTCATCTTGAAACTTTGGCAATTCTCGATGTATCCATTCGATAACTTGTTCTTCGATGTTGCCATTCTGGTCAATCCAATCAATTTTTCCAGAATGTGCAATGAGAAAAATTTTTAATTTCTCGAAGTTGTACAATTTATGCCACTTTTCAGAATTTGACTTTACGCCTTTAGATTCCACAACATACCAAAGATTAGATTCTGGTTTGCGAAAATAAAAATCTCCATGGTGATTTGGGTGCTTCCTACCTTCCCATTTTTCACGAATTCGTTTAACTTCAAATCCATATTCTTCTTCAAGTTTCTTTTTTAGCAACAACTCCGTGATTGAACCACTGACATATCCCTGTGCATTAGGGCTGTGCTTTAATGCTTCAAGAAAAATTTCTAAATTAGTCTTAAATACTCGGTGAACAAAATTAGTCAATCGTTCAAAAATGGTCATATTTTCGTCTTGTATTGTTGAGAAAAACCTTCCCAGAGTTGAATAGATAGACTATTTTTAGCCTCGACTGCATTCCTAGCAAACCAGTCTTTTAGTGGACAGAGATCATCGCCATCTTGATTAAACAAGAACTTGCCCCTATACCTAATTATAGAATATAAATTAGAGTATGTCAAGAGATAAAAAATTCAGTTTAATGTTAACCAAAGTGAGTAAAAAAAGCTTAGAGATTGTTTAGGGCATAAATCTTGAGGGATTATATCAAAACATTGCAGACGACTGAATAAATTCAGTCATGCTCCCGTGTTATTTTAGTAAAATTGTTTAGCCTTTTGATCAGGTGGGTGGCACTCACCTGATTTATTTTTAGCTATACATTAAAACGGAATAGTAAAACATCACCTTCTTGAACAATGTATTCCTTGCCTTCACTTCTGACTAAACCTTTTTCTTTAGCGGCGCTCATTGTGCCACTATTAACTAAATCCTGATAAGACACGGTTTCTGCACGAATAAAACCCCGTTCAAAATCCGAGTGAATAACTCCGGCTGCCTGGGGTGCTTTCATGCCAGAAATAATCGTCCAAGCGCGGGTTTCTTGGGGACCGGTGGTGAGATAGGTACGCAGTCCTAATAACTCGTAGGTAGCTTTAATTAAAGATTTTAATCCCCCTTCTTCTACTCCTAAAGAACCGAGAAAATCTTTTCTTTCTTCTTCCGACAATTCCACCAATTCCGATTCCACTTGAGCAGAAACGATCACAACTTTTGCCTGTTCCTGTTGGGCAATTTGACGGACACTTTCTACCCAATCATTACCCGTGGCCAGATCATCTTCGCTAACATTAGCGGCATAAATAATCGGTTTACGACTCAATAAACCGAGATTTTTAATTAACTCTTCTTCCTCTTTGCTTAAATCCACTTTTCGCGCCGAAATACCGTCATTAAGACAAATTAGGATTTTTTCAAGGATAGCCAATTCTTCGGCGGCTTCCTTGCTATTTTTCGCCTGTTTGCGTAAACGTTCCACCCGCTTCTCCACCTGTCCCAAATCCGCTAGAGCTAACTCTAGATTAATCACCTCGATATCGCGGGCCGGATCCACAGAACCGGAAACATGAATAATATCATCATTATCAAAACAGCGCACCACATGAACGATCGCGTCCACTTCCCGGATATTAGCCAAAAATTGATTACCCAATCCTTCCCCCTGACTCGCACCCTTGACTAATCCGGCGATATCGACAAATTCGATCCGCGTCGGCACGATTTTCTCAGAATTAGAGATTTTAGCCAAAACCTCCAGACGTTCATCGGGGACGGATACCACACCCACATTCGGTTCAATGGTACAAAAGGGAAAATTAGCGGCCTCGGCCTTGGCATTAGCCACCAGAGCGTTAAATAGGGTCGATTTCCCCACATTTGGCAGTCCCACGATTCCAGCTTTTAACATAAAAATTGCTTGATAAACATCATTCCGACCTCTCACTATATCAGGCTGCCTCTCGTTTTTGTGAATCCAGTTGATGAGAAAGACTGTGGATAGTCAACAGCTTAGTTAACATTTATTCAAGTTCCTTAACTAAAAGTAGGCGAGACTTTACAAGAGATTGCGAGAATGGGATGTAATGCTTGAGACTGAGTTAGGGTGAAAAGTAAGAAAGAATACACTTGTAGCACTGGGCAAAATTATGGCAAGACAGGCCTTTCACTTCTAACTACGTCCTGAGAGTAATTTTCAGTGCTATGACAGTATATTTCCTAGGGCGATCGAGTGTAAATATCGTCCCATCGCCACAACTAATCACTAAATCATTGTTGGGGGTATCTGTATGAATCAAAGTATCGGAGCAAACACCCGTAATGTGGCCCTTGTCGGCCCCTACTCCAGTGGAAAAACCTCCTTACTGGAAAGTTTACTTTTCGTAACAGGAGCCATCACCAGAAAAGGCAAAATCAGCGATCGCAATACCGTCAGTGATAGTTCCACGCAAGCGCGGGATCGACAGATGAGTGTAGAAGTTTCCGTTGCCCATAGTCAATACCAAGACCTAAATTTTACCTTTCTCGATTGCCCCGGTTCGATCGAATTTGCCAGTGAAACCTATAATGCCCTCGTCGGGGCCGGTGCTGCTATTATCGTTTGTGAACCGGTGGTCGATCGAGTTCTCACCCTGGCTCCCTTGCTAAAATTCCTCGATGATTGGGAAATTCCGCATCTAATCTTCATCAACAAGATGGATCGCTGTAATAGTCACTTTAACGAAGTCCTACAAGCTCTCAAATCCGTTTCTAGTCGTCCCCTCGTTCCCCAGCAATATCCTATCCGGCAGAACAACGAAATTATCGGATTTATCGATTTAATCAACGAACAGGCTTATCATTACCATGCTAACAGTCCCGCCGATCCTGTACCTTTACCCGACCACCTCAAGGAAGAAGAACAGATTGCTCGACAAGAAATGCTAGAAACGATCGCCGAATTTGATGATCATCTTTTAGAAGAACTCCTCGAAGATATTAACCCCTCCCGGGAAGAAATTCTCCAAGACTTAAAACAAGAACTGGGAGCCGATCAGATAGTACCCGTGTTCTTAGGTATGGCGGAACGGGACTATGGTGTGCGTCATCTCCTCACCGCTTTAGTGGAAGAAGCACCGGCCCCGACAATTACTGCCAACCGTCGCGGTCTCGATCCCAGTGCGGATGGGGATGCGGTGGTACAAATCCTCAAAACCTATTTTACTCCCCAGGGCGGTCGCCTCTCCCTAGCGCGAGTCTGGCAGGGAACCCTTAGCGATGGCATGACCTTGAACGGTGTGCGGATTGGTGGTATCTATCGTCTTATGGGACAACAACAACAACCCCTACAGCAGGCCCAAGCGGGGGAAATTGTCGCTCTCGGTCGTTTGGAGGGAATCGCCACCGGAGATGTGGTTAGCAGCGGCAGTCAAAAACCCGATCTTCCCAAAGGTTTACAACTCAAACCCGTCTTTGCCTTGGCCATTGCCGCCGTCAATCGCAAGGATGAAGTGAAATTAAGTTCAGCTTTGACGAAACTGATCGAAGAAGATCCTTCCCTCTACTGGGAACAACACGGTGATACTAAAGAAGTGATTCTTTGGGGACAGGGAGAAATTCATCTGCAAGTGGCCCTCGATCGCCTAGCGCGCAAGTATAATCTACCGATGACCACCCATTTACCCCAAGTTCCCTACAAGGAAACGATCAAAACCAGCACCAAATCCCACGGACGTTATAAACACCAAACCGGCGGTCACGGTGCTTTTGGCGATGTTTACCTCGATATTAAACCCCTGGCCCGGGGGGAAGGTTTCCACTTCCATGAAAGCATTGTCGGTGGTGTCGTCCCCAAACAGTATATCCCCGGGGTGGAAACGGGAGTGCGGGAATATCTCGGTCATGGTCCTTTGGGTTTCCCCGTGGTGGATATCGATGTCACTCTCACCGATGGTTCCTATCACAGTGTCGATAGTTCCGAACAAGCTTTTAAACAAGCGGCCCGTCTAGCGATGACGGAAGGACTGCCTAAATGTCATCCGGTCTTATTAGAACCAATTCTATCGGTGACGGTTCTCGCTCCCTCAGAATACACCGCCAAGGTTTTACAGTTAATCAGTGGTAAACGCGGTCAAATTCAGGGTTTTGAAGCTTCTGAGGAGTGGAAAGGTTGGGATCAGGTAACGGCCTATCTTCCCCAAGCGGAAATGCACGATTTTATCGTTGAATTGCGTTCTTTGACTATGGGTGTCGGTTTCTTCCAGTGGGATGAGGATCACCTGCAAGAAGTGCCGGATAAACTGCGCGATGGGGTTTTAGCTATGCAGGGTAATGGTAACAAGTAAAGTCTTCTTGGCTGTCACTAAAATAGAGCGATAAATTACCAAGAGATGGGCTTTTATTGGCTCATCTCTCCCTTTTTTGGCAAAAAATGACAGAAGGGTTCGATAAGATTCTCTCAAGTTTGTACTGTCTTATAAATTCTTGTCTGTGTAGTTCAATAATATTTCTAAGACCTTTTTAAGTTCGATAATTGGCAATGCCTGTTGTCTTCCTGCTCCAATTAAACGATGTGTAACACCATAAAAAATATTTGTCTCAACGTCACGTTCCATTAATGTATCGCCTTTTTCCTTTAGAAGTTTATTCTTATTTTCAAAGTCTATATCCCAACACACTAATATATTAATATGATTAGCATCTTTTTTATTATTATTAATATCTGGATAAATATCTCGTAAGTTTTTCTTAAATTCTATCAAGATGTCTTTTCTTAGACTACTTTCATAAGTTGTAAAAATTGGGGTAATGATTCGGTAGTAGTGGCGTAGCTCTCTTGCTTACCTGGTATGAATTGTGTAAAATATTTATTAATAAAAATAATTGGAACCCGATCAGTCTTTAAACCTCTAGCTTGATCATGACTTTTCTGATAAATATCTTTTTCTGGCTCCTGTCTGGCTTACTGAAATATCAGTCTAGCACCGAACAAAGTACCCCCTTCACCTCCGTTCCCCTGTCCTAATTGTGGTTCTCACCATAGGATCAAGAATGGTTCTATTCATAATGGAAAACCCAAACGTCAATGTAAAGAATGTGGTCGTCAGTTTGTGATCAATCCCACTAATAAAACCGTATCTGACGAAACCAAA
>NZ_JADBSA010000285.1:0-3231 GCF_020246945.1 Microcystis sp. M113S1
CATAATAAATATTGGCAGAAGATTAAAGATTAGTTATTGTGACTAACTCTTTTGATTAGAACAAGAGAAACTTGAGAATTTTCGGTCAAATTTATTGACTCAAAATCAGCTGTACTTAATTTAAATGAATCAACCCTACCCAAACCCCGGAGCGCATTAGTTTTTCGGTGGGATGCTTACAGGCAGCTGCTGATACATTTGTCATCATTTAAGAGTCACTGATAATTGCTGATTTTCGGTATTTCTGCAATTGTACCAGTTACCCCTCACCCGCTCGCAGAAAAACTTAATATTTTTACTCTTGACAAATTTGCTTTAAGGTGCTAAAAAAATCAGGGTAAGAAATGCCGGCCGCTTCAGCGCGATGGATAGTGGTGGGTTGACGGGAATTGAGGGCAGCGATCGCTAGACTCATAGCAATGCGATGATCGGTAAAACTGTCCACTTCCGTGCCGAATAGGCCTGTACCGCCGGTAATCTCTAAACCATCGGGTAATTCCCTTACTTTTGCCCCTAGGCGATCGAGTTGGGTGGCCATCACCGTCAGGCGATCGCTTTCCTTTACCCGTAATTCCTCGGCATCCTTGATAATCGTCGTTCCTTGGGCAAAAACGGCCGCTACTGCCAAAATCGGAATTTCATCGATCAGACGGGGTATAATCTCACCGGCGATCGTGGTTGCCTGTAGTGGACTGGATTTCACCCGCAGATCCGCCACCGGTTCCCCCGTCACCACCCGTGGATTTTCGAGGGTGATATCTGCTCCCATTGCCTGTAAAACCTGTAAAACTCCAGTTCTAGTCGGGTTTATGCCCACATTTTCGATTAATAACTCGGAATTAGGCACAATTGCCCCCGCTACCAACCAAAAAGCTGCCGAACTGATATCTCCCGGTACAATCACCGTTTGTCCGGTTAAAGTGGGATAACCCGTCACCGTGACGCTATTAGTCTCCCCATCCACCTCAATATTTGCCCCAAAAGCGCGCAGCATCCGTTCACTGTGATCGCGAGATAAAGCGGGTTCCGTGATCGTGGTTTTCCCCTCCGTTAACAGTCCTGCGAGGAGAAGACAGGATTTCACCTGTGCAGAAGCAACGGGAGAATAGTAGTGGATCGGTTGCAGAGATTCCCCAGAAACAGCTAAAGGAGCCAAAGAATTGGCTTTTCTGCCCCAAATTTGCGCCCCCATTTCCCTTAGGGGTTTCACCACCCTGGACATGGGACGCGAGCGCAGGGAAGCATCACCGGTAACGACAAAAAAACGGTCCCGATGACCGGCCAATAATCCTAACATTAAGCGGATCGTCGTGCCGGAATTGCCCGCATCGAGGATTTCTAGGGGTTCCTCAAGATTGCCTAAACCCCTACCTTTGACGATCACTTTCTCGCTGTTGAGTTGGGAAATTTCCACACCCATGCAGCGAAAACAACTAGCGGTACTGCGGGGATCTTCGCCCAATAATAACCCATGAATGACGGTTTCACCTTCGGCGATCGCTCCTAACATCAGGGAACGATGGGATATAGATTTATCGCCGGGGATAGTGATTTTTCCCCGTAATCCCGTGATTTTGGCTGGATCGATGACTAAATCTTGATGGGATTGAAGGGGGTTAAGGGTGACAATAGACATGATCGTTAGGCAGATGAAGACAAGCTCGATCTATTTTCCCCCTTTACCTCGCCCTTTCCTTGTCAAGTTATGTAAAGAATATTAAGCTAGAAGCATTCAGTCATCAGTTTTTTGTTATGCCCACTACTGCCCAAGAAGTTTATAATCAAGTGGTCTGTCACTTGTCATCTGGGGAACGTTTGCGATTGGCCACAATCATTCTCAATCAACTTGTCGGCCAACAACAACAAGTATCGATCGATCAAAATGATACGTGGACTGAGGAGGATCAGATCGATCTTGTCAATTTTTCCCTAAACTATGCGGCCAAAACTTTCTCTGATGTGGAGGGGGTTAATTGGTGACGTTTTCCCCTGGAGATGTGGTGACAGTTGATTTTCCCGGTGTGACAGGAACGAGGGAAAGGACACAAAGATCGATCGCTCCTGTATAAGTTAAACTTATCACACAAAGAATAAGAGAGCCACCGATTGTTCCCTAACCCTACGATTTTTTACTAAAATAACTGATAACTGATAACTGATAACTGATAACTGATTATGTCTCGTCGTCAACTTTTGAGTTTTTTAATTGCAGTAATTCTGGCATTTTTTGCCCTTATTCCCGATGCTAACGCTTTAGGTGGCCCCCAACCTCCTTTAAACCAACCTGCACCCGATTTTACCCTACCGACTAACACGGGAGAAGGCAATATTTCCCTATCGGATTATCGGGGTAAGTGGGTAGTTTTGTATTTTTATCCCAAGGATTTTACCCCGGGCTGTACCCTAGAAGCGCGGCGTTTTCAGCAGGATTTGCCGAAATATATGGCTAAAAATACGCAAATTTTAGGGGTAAGTGCCGATGATGTCGATTCTCATGCGGAATTTTGTGACTCGGAGGGTTTAAAATTTCCCTTACTAGCAGATACTACTGGAGATGTTAGTAAAGCTTATGGTTCTTGGATGGGTTATGTTTCCCTGCGTCATACCTATCTTATAGATACCCAAGGGATTTTAAAAGAGATTTATTTAGGGGTAAATCCTGCCATTCACAGTGCCGAAGTTTTAGCACGTTTAGAGGAATTACAGGCGAATTCATAAAAAAAATCCCGACCACGATTTTTTCATCGGTGGGGGATTAACAACCTTAACCGAGATAATCAGGACTAATTGCAATCATCGTCCTTATCACCCTTACAGTCACGGTTTTGTAAAATTAGCGGCCAAGAGGAACGGTCAAAATGGTTATCTTGACTATTAACCGCTAAAGTGTGAGGAATTGAACCTAACAGCAAGGAGACCACAACAAACAAGGTTAACGAGATTTTCATGGCTTTACTCCCTTAAACACCATCAGGTAATTGACCTATTTTTAGCATAGGGCTTTCCTTCTAGGATGTCAGTCCCATTGCCAAGAGGGAGAAAGGGGTTAACATGGAAAAAAATGGAATATAGGTAGAATAAAGTAGAACCCATTGACATCCTCACCGCCGTAAAACGGACGGTGATTCCCAAACCTCACGATTTGGGTTTCTGCTTCTTTCCCTTGCGGGGTTCCGCACCTGCCTTAACAGATTTACTCTGTTCTGGTCTTATGGTCGCTCTACAGACTGA
>NZ_JADBSA010000286.1:0-7473 GCF_020246945.1 Microcystis sp. M113S1
CGTTGTTGAGCGGGTACTGCGCTATGTTTGACGAGGTTTTCGCTACCCTCCCTTTTTGTCTCTTATGCAGACTTTCGAGTTCCAGGGTTCAACTCAATCGAGCCATTCACTACCGCCCACTCAGGGGATTCAAACCAATTTTATTTTAACATCAAGCCGTCCTAAAAGGACGGGGCTTTAACCCAAAATTTTGGTAAGAGGTTTTTTCTGAGATGTAGTGGCGCGCTATACATTCCGCTACTTTTTGGCTTTTTTTCGCCTGGAATCTTCTTATGGAGAAGATTAGACCTTGAAAATGTATAGTCATTTCAGATAAGTCTGACACGATCTAGACCGGTGAAACCCCTAGTAACTCTGGCATTGATCTTCTCAATCTTAATGATTATTTTCCTAAACCGAGTTTTCTGGTTACTTTTTGCCAAAAGGTTGGGGTCGGTGGTTGATAGGGTTTGGGACTACCTGTAAATATAGGACGTTGACTAGGTTGGTAGAGATAACGATAGTGTAAGAAAATATCTCGATAGGGAAAATCGAGATTTTCACCGCTACAAAGTCGAGTGAACAGAGAGGAAGATAAACCAATGTAGTGCAGATACATCACCCGTTTGTCGTGGTCGTATAATAGCCCATCCCGTTGTTGGAAATGGGCGGAGGTGACGGCGTTGCCGGTGCGACGAGTGGCAGGCCATTCTTTCGCTAAGTTAGAGACGGATAGCTGCGATCTCATCACCATATAGTTCAGCACCGACTGATTGGGGGCTGAGGGATACAATACCTCTGCCTCGCCCTCCTGTAGCCTTGCCACTAGCCAATCCCTTTGTTCCGACAGCATAAAGCCGCGCTTGGAGGCGTAGAACCCAGCACAAAAGATATCCGCCTCAATCCGTTCTTGGGGAAACACTTCCAGCAGTTTCGGTGAATTGACATTGTAAATGTGGGTGGGGTCTTTGTACTGAAAGTCGTAAGTCACCACATCAGAAGTGTCTAGCTGTTCAAACACAGGGGTGACATCATCCAAAATCAGCGCATCTGCGTCAATGTAGATGAATTTTTCAAAGGGGGCGTTGGGGTCAAAGGCACAGTAACGGCGGTTCATACCCAACCGTCGTACTCCTTGGATGCCTTCGGTTTTCTGCCAGTGTTGCAGTGCTGTGGGGTGAGCTTGCCAGACTTGTAACGAAAAGTCCTCCCACGGCTTAAACAGATCTTTGTCATTCCAGAGGGTGACATTGGGACGGGTGGCGATTTCGGCGGCGGTTTTTTCCAACCGGTCGTCGTAGGCGATGACGCAGACGGGCATACCCGCACCCGCATTGACGGCGATGCTATTCAGCAAGGCCACCAGTTGGTCAAACACGACATCATTGCCGAGGGTGTAAATACCGTAGTTCATTGCAGCTCAGGAAGAAAAAAAATCAAAACCTATTATCTTTGCCGTTAGTTTAGCTTATTTTTGTCGATAAATTTCGGTAATTTGAGATTATGGCCATGACTTTAACTGCTGAAATGCCTAAGATTGACAGAGGTAAGTCCCTAAAGATAGTCTCAAGTTTCTCACAACAGAAAGACTACTCGATCGGCTATACCCAAAACCGATCGATTTAGCGTTTGCGTTTGAGTAATCTAGAAATGCGTCGATTGTACCGCAACCAACGCCAGATTTTAATAACTAATTCCTCCACCCATAAAATAATCGCATCTAATCCCTCTAAAATCCGTTCTAAGGGGTGTTTAACGTAGCCGACGGGGGTTGATTCGGTTTCTAACCATTCTTCGTTAATTGGTTGAATTATCTCCCTAGCGTAGCGGGGATCTAATTGGGTTGTGGGGGGGGATTCTCCCGGAGTAATTTCAGCGGCGGCTGGGGGGATTTTTTGTAAAGATTTATTTTGTTTTTCTTGACTAAAAGCTTTTTTTGTGCTATGGGACTGGGGAAGGGGATAAGCGGGGTTAAGGCGCGGTTTTTCGGAGTCTTGGGGAGAAATAGCCAAGATATCGGCGGATTCTAGCCAAGGTTGCTCGCTGACGGCGGAAAATGTCAGGGATTGGCGAGAGGAAAAGAAGTGATCGATCGCCGCTTGGATGAGTTTGCCGATCGTGAAGGGATCCGCTTGGGTTTGTTTTTCTGGCCAATCCTGGAGACGTTGCTTGAAGCTGATCAGCAGAGAATTAGGAAAACTTAAGGGATATTTTGCCGATAAAGCGGGTGAATCAGCACTATATTCTAAATTATTCTTCTCTTTTGCCCAGAAATGCTCGATCGCCGCATAAATTAACCAATAAAGGCCCCAGAGATAGGAGGAATTTTTCTCTAGAGTCGGGGACTCGTTAACGATCTCGGAAGGGGGGTTAGGGGTGTGACTAAAACTGCTGGGGATTGCGGGGGAGATAGCGAGAAATTTAGCCTCGAAAATTGCTAATTTTTCGTCAATAACTTCTAAAATCGCTTGAGAATTTAAATTAGGCAGTGGTAAGGAGGGTGGTGTCGGGGTTTTGACGAGATGGGATTCCTGGAATAGATTTATGGCGATCGCTATTTGCCCCTGTTGTTCCCAGCGTAGTAGGTTCCAAAACCAACGGATCGGGGGTAAGACAGGATTTTTGTCGGTAAAATTCGGTAATAAAGGCGGATATTGCCGATTTAATCGCTTAATTCTCCGTTTTGCCAGGGCGTAGTTAGCCAGTGCCGTCCTAATTTGTTTTTCTATTTGTCTTTGGGTTTGATTATCGGTGATTTTAACAGTCTGGTGATCGTTAGTGACGAAAACTAAAGCTTGATCCTCTAGATCGGCTGCTATGCCAATAAATGGCGTTTCTTGGTCAGATAAGCTCTGTAGAAATTCTTCGATCGCATCCGTCCCATCTTTTCCGGGGGGTGATAATTGTTTCTGGAGACTGTTCCCCAATTGATTAGCCGTCATCCGCAGCGATTGTACCAGCAAATAGACGGGATAGAGGGCTATTTGCAGGGCAATAGCGATCGCATTTTGACCGCGACGGGAGACGCGGCCGAGGTTATCTTTCAGACGGATCAAACGACGGTTGATCAGGTTGAACAGTCGGCTTTTATAGGGATCGGCAGCCATGGATTTTGGGCGATAACATCTTCAATTAGACTATCCTATTGTGCAAGGGCGGGATAAAAAAAATTTTTGCCAAAACCCTTGACTCCCAGAAAGATTATTGTTATATTTAAAAAGGTCTGAAATCCACGCCCCCATCGTCTAGTGGCCTAGGACACCTCCCTTTCACGGAGGCGACAGGGATTCGAATTCCCTTGGGGGTATGATAAAGAAGGTCAGAGGTGTTAAGCTTCTGACCTTTCAGTTTTTTTCTCCCGTTGATGGCTTTTCGGTAAGGTGACGGTGAAGATTGTTCCTCGATCGATCTGACTTTCGACGCTAATTTGTCCATGATGACTGAGGGTAATCGCTAAAGCGATCGCTAATCCTAATCCTGTTCCCCCGGAAGTGGCAGAATTTTGTCGTGCGGGATCGAGACGATAAAAGCGATCGAAAATATGGGACAAAGCAGCTTCGGGAATACCGATTCCGTTATCTTTGACGCGTACCAGTAACACCGATTGTCGATCGCGTTTACTTTTTTCCAATTCCACTGCCAGATTTTTAGGCTCAGATTCGGGCAAAAAAGCGTGTTTCAGGGCATTAGAGATTAAATTTGTGAATAAACGTGCTAATTGATCCCAATCTCCCCGCATAGTAAACATTTCATCGCTGTAGGAAAAATCCTCTTGGTCCGGTTCCACAATCGACAAAGAGAGGGAAATTCCCTGCTTATCGGCGATTAAACGCTGTTCTTCCACCACTTCCATCAATAAAGCATCCAAAGGTACAGCTTGCTCAATCGGTTGGACGATGCCACTATCAGAACGGGCTAAAAAAAGCAGATCATTGACTAAATTGCCCAATCTTTCCGTTAAACGATCGATCACTTGCAAGCGTTGATGGCCAGTTTGGGGATAAGCGATCGCCATTTGCACGTTAGTTTGAATAGTAGCGATCGGATTGCGTAATTCATGGGAAGCATCGGCGGTAAATTGTTTTAAACTCTGATAGGACTCTTTTACTGGTTGAATGGCTAAACCGGACAAAAACCAACCAATCCAGGCGACACTGGCAATCATCAGGCAAATTCCGGCGATTAAATCCCATAATAGCTGTCTAATCGGTTTTGTCACCTCAAACCAAGGATGACTTACCCGCAGATATCCCAAAACATAATGACCGATTTCCACCCTTTCGGTTACTTGTCGCAGCAGACGATCATCGGATAAGCGAATAGTTTCCCCCTGACGGTGGGGATGGAGGGGAATATCTAAGGATTCAGCCAGAGTTGACCAAAGTAGATTACCTTGGGGATCAAACCATTCCAAATCTATATGATCGTCCTCGACGGATTTACCCTGACTGGGAAAACTTGCGAGGGGATCGACGCGATAACGTCCTTGGTCCGGGGGAATCGATTCGATCACGAGGGAACGATTTACCACCTCAATGATGTGTTTGAGGGTATCATCAATGCGATCCACTAGGGTATGGCGCACATAAAAATACATTCCCGTAGCGAGAAAAAGCAGTAGTATGGCAGTGACAACAGTGTACCATAAGGCTAAACGGCGGCGAGTGGCTTGGAACACTGATAATCTATGGATTGGCTAGAGATTTTTAGAGCAATGTATCCTATTTTACAGCTTATTTGAGCGATTTAATAATCGAGAATAAATTATTTTTAGCTATAGGGAAAAACTGACGGTTGCCAAGAATAGTGCGACTTGAAGGCTTATAGTCCTTAAAAATTGCCGCTAACAAAAGTATTTTTAGATACATTCTCCCCAATAATTGTTTGAGTAGATATACAAAAGCAGCCAAAGTGAATTATATTTAATACTAAATCCTTTGAGTATAGGCTACATATCAGGACAGGCACTCATGCAAAAGGCAAGAGGCAAGAGGCAACAGGAGGAATAAATAATCAGTCTTTAATAACCAGATTTGGTATAACCCTATGGTAACAAGGCTGACAGGAACGGCTAAAAATATTTTTGAGCTTATTTGAATTAATAATAACGATAAATGATGAATTTAAATTACTGGTTAATGAAATCGGAACCCGATGTCTATAGTATGGAGGATTTAAAAAAAGATGGTCAAACTATTTGGGAGGGAGTGCGAAATTATCAGGCCCGCAATTTTCTCCGTCAGATGAAACGGGGAGATTTGGCCTTTTTTTATCATTCTAATACCACCCCGCCGGGGATTGTCGGCTTGATGCGCGTAGTGGAAACCGATATGATCGATCCGACACAATTCGATCCCGATAGTCCCTACTATGATTCTAAATCCTCCCCAGATTCCCCGCGCTGGTGGACGGTGAAAGTTGAATTCGATCGCCTTTTTCCCCAACTGCTGCCCCTAGGAATTTTAAAACAAAATTTTACCGCCGATGAATTATTATTAGTAAGGACAGGAAATCGTCTGTCAGTGATGCCTGTCAATCAAGCAATTGCGGTAAAAATTCTCGCTTTAGTCGCTCATCAAGGAGTATAAACTGTGAACCAGAAAGATGCTATTAATTTACTTTCCCTGATCGGGGGATTATTGGTCACTATTGTCATTTTAGCGGCCTTTAATGCCTATGTGATTATCACCCCCGGACAAGCGGGGGTTTTAAGTGTTTTAGGAAAGGCTAAGGACGGGGTTTTATTGGAGGGACTGCACTTTAAACCTCCCTTTGTTTCTAGTGTTGATATCTACGATGTTACGGTGCAAAAATTTGAAGTTCCGGCCCAAAGTTCCACTAAAGATTTACAAAATTTATCCGCTAGTTTTGCGATTAATTTTCGTCTTGATCCGACTCAAGTAGTGGCAATTAGAAGAACCCAAGGCACCTTACAAAATATTGTCGCTAAAATTATCGCCCCTCAAACCCAAGAATCCTTTAAAATTGCCGCCGCTAAAAGAACAGTAGAGGAGGCAATTACTCGACGCAGTGAGTTAAAAGAAGACTTTGATAATGCCCTATCGACTCGGTTAGAAAAGTATGGTATTCTAGTCTTAGATACCAGTGTGGTAGATTTGAATTTTTCTCCAGAATTTGCTCGGGCTGTCGAAGATAAACAAATCGCGGAACAACGCGCCCAAAGAGCCGTTTATATCACCCAAGAAGCGGAACAACAGGCCCAAGCAGAAGTTAATCGCGCTAAAGGGAAAGCTGAGGCACAAAGACTATTAGCAGAAACTTTAAAAGAACAGGGGGGAGGATTAGTTTTACAGAAAGAAGCGATCGAAGCTTGGCGCGAAGGTGGGGCCCAAATGCCCCGGGTTTTAGTCATGGATGGATCGGGAAAAAATAGCGTACCATTTTTATTTAATTATAGTGATTCTTTTCCAGAAAATACCCCCTAAATTCGGGTCTATTTTGTTAGTAAGAACAGCCGAGACACCTATCTTCCGCTATCATGGAAACAGCAATGTACTGCTTGCTAAATCAATGCTTACCCTCAAAACAAGTAAACTAACCCTTGCTGATGTTCAACGTCATCTCAATTTCCAAGAAAAGCTTGAGGATGTTTCATTTACAGAGCTTTTAGCTTTGGAAACCGTCAGCGACGCAGAAAAATTAGAACTTGTTCAAATCCGCAACGATTTTCGACCCTATTTGATGGAAGATAAAGCATCAGAAGGACAAGTGAAAGTTTTAACCCTATTTCCCCTATTGCGGTTAGCGGGTTTTTATCGTTATCCGATTAAGATTAGGGTTGAAGAAGGGATTGATAATATTATCCTTGTCGATGAAGATAAAACTATTAACGGACGCTTTGATATTGTCACGGTAAATAATTCGATAGCAACTGTCAATGATATCCCTTTTTGGATTTTAGTCATTGAAGCTAAAGAGAGTGGAATCGAAGTACGTCAGGGATTACCTCAATTACTGACTTATGCCTACAATAGCTTAGAAAGACAACCCTCAGTTTGGGGATTAGCAACTAATGGCTTACAATATATGTTCGTCTATCTCAGACAAGAAACTAACCCCACTTATCAGATAATGCCAGAACTTAATTTAATGTATCCTGAATCAGCAATTAATCTGCTCCAAATTCTCAAGGCCATGGGTCAGCTAATTTTAGAGACATAAATTAGGACTCAAACCAGCTATAATCTCCTAGTCTTTTACTGTCTATATAGGCAATTAAAAGCGTCTTGAATACTTACCGCTATTTAAAACTCCTAATTAAGGTTTGCTGAATAAATCTAAAAACCTTGTTGGATAAGGTTTTTAGACTTTTTTTCCCTCAAAAAGTGCCGATCCTTGGAGTGATTGGGGGGAAAATTCAGGGACTTTTTCCCTGAAAATTAGGTAATTGACCACCTGAAAATGGGTAAAACCCCACACCCCACACCCCACACCCCACACCCCAACCCCCAACCCCCAACCCCCAACCCCCAA
>NZ_JADBSA010000287.1:0-7815 GCF_020246945.1 Microcystis sp. M113S1
AGGGATTAAGTAGCGTGGGGCGCACGCAAACTTTACACGCTTCGGGAGAGGTTCCCTCTTGGTTGGTTGGAGAAATCCTGCTTGCTAACGGAGACTCAATGAACGAAGAATCCCCGTCTCTTTAGAGCGGGGAGCGTCAAACATAGTTGCTTGAGTTTGAACATCAGATGCCGGCACAATTACTGCCAGCAGTCGTGACAGGAGACAGGAGAATTTTTTCCAGCTGCCTCTTGCCTATCCTAGCTAAGAAATTAATCTGGCACTACTGCTAATTAGGGTTTACTGAAAAAGTTTCTTGGTGGGTGTGGGGTTTTACCGATTTTCAGAAGGTTTTTAGATTTATTCAGTAAACCCTAATTAAATCAATCTCTGAAAGACAAAAAGGGCAAAAAATCAGATTCATATCGATAAAATAACTTTTTTTTGACCTATAAGCCCATTTTTATCCTGTAATTGTCTCTGTATCTCGTCTCTTCTCACTTTAACCCCTAACCCCGAATCAGGCGACAGAGATTAATTTTTTGGCCTGCTTATTCGATAAAATAGGAGATTGGGCTATCTAATCAAATCTGTATCCTTAAGGCTATGACAACTATTTCTCGATCGATCCCCCAATCACCCACTAAATCCTCGTCTATCGGCGGCTGGCGCGGTTTGATCGAAGAATATCGCCAATTTCTGCCCGTAAGCAGTAAAACCCCTGTAATTACCCTCCTAGAAGGCAATACACCCCTGATCCCCGCCCCCTATCTCTCAGCACAAATCGGGCGCGATGTCAAGGTTTTTGTCAAATATGATGGTTTAAATCCCACCGGCAGCTTTAAAGACCGGGGCATGACCATGGCCATCTCGAAAGCGAAGGAAGAAGGGGCAAAAGCGGTGATTTGTGCCAGTACCGGCAACACCTCGGCGGCGGCGGCAGCCTATGCAAGAAGGGCCGGGATGCGGGCCTTTGTGATTATCCCCGATGGTTATGTGGCCTTAGGAAAATTAGCCCAAGCTTTATTGTACGGGGCGGAAGTCATCGCTATTAATGGCAACTTCGATGATGCCCTCAAGATTGTCCGCCAACTATCAGAAAATTATCCCGTAACTTTAGTCAATTCCGTCAATCCCTACCGTTTAGAGGGTCAAAAAACGGCGGCTTTCGAGATTGTCGATGTCTTGGGTAATGCCCCCGACTGGTTATGTATTCCCGTGGGCAATGCGGGCAATATTAGCGCCTATTGGATGGGATTCTGTCAGTATCACCAGATAGGTAAATGTGAACGACTGCCGAAGATGATGGGTTTTCAGGCCTCTGGGGCTGCCCCTTTTATCTCCAAACAACCGGTTGACCATCCCGAAACCCTGGCCACGGCTATCCGTATCGGCAACCCCGCTAACTGGGAAAAAGCCTGGGCTGCTAGTCACGCTAGTCAAGGGCAATTTCACGCGGTCAGCGATGAGGAAATATTGGCAGCCTATCGGATTTTAGGGGGCCAAGAGGGGGTTTTCTGTGAACCGGCCAGCGCCGCTTCTGTGGCAGGATTATTAAAAGTGCATCAACAGGTTCCCGATGGGGCCACCGTAGTGTGTGTTTTAACGGGAAATGGACTAAAAGACCCAGATTCGGCGGTAAAACACAGCAATAATCAACTAAAATCTGGGATTGCGCCCGAATTAACCCAAGTGGCTCAAATTATGGGCTTCTAAGCTAACGTCAATTCGGGTTAAGCAGTGCTTCTATAAAACTCCCTTAGAACTGGGAATTATACCAGCGCGACGGGGATCGATCGCTATGGCCATACTCATCGCCCGGGCAAAAGCTTTAAAAGTAGCCTCAATAAGATGATGGGAATTAATCCCGTCTAATTGGCGAATATGTAGGGTCATTTGACTGTGATTGACCAAAGCGACAAAAAATTCCCGCACTAGCTGAGTATCGTAGGTTCCCACTCTTTGGGTGGGAATTTCTAGACCATAACTGAGGTGGGGGCGACCGGAAAAATCGAGGGCAACTTGCACTAAAGCTTCATCGAGAGGGGCGACAAAATGCCCGAAACGGACGATCCCTTTTTTGTCTCCCAAAGCTTGCAGTAAAGCTTGTCCGAGGGTGATTCCCACGTCTTCATTGGTGTGATGGTCATCAATTTCTAGATCTCCGGTGGCGCGTACATCGAGATCGATCGCAGCGTGGGAGGCGATTTGCTGCAACATATGATCAAGAAAGGGAATTCCTGTCTGGGCGCGACAATTGCCGCTACCATCAAGATCGATCGTCACCTGTACATCGGTTTCTTTAGTAGTACGACTAACCGAGGCGCGACGGCAAGGTGAGACAAAAGAATCGGGTATCTGGGAAGTGGAAATCATTTAAGTAAAAATATGGACTAGGAAGATGAGAGTTTTTTTCAGTAATCAGTGAACTTAAAACTCATATCTGATTACCGATAACTGATCACTGATAACTGAAAAGAACGTAGGTTGGGTTGAAGCATGAAACCCAACGCCCGCTCATGTTACGCTACCGCTAACCCATCCTACAAATAATTGTGCCTCCCTACTTAGCTTAACAAATTAGGTTTTAGATTCGGCCCTTGTAATCAGTGAACTTAAAACTCACATCTGATCACTGATTACTGATAACTGATCACTGATCACTGAAAAGGACTAACTTTCTGGTTCAGTTTTAGCGGACGCCGGCGGACCAGGGGGCAAAACTTCCTCGCTGACGGGTTGAGGATTTTGGCTAGTGGGGGGACCGGCGGGGGAACCCTCCGGCTGATTGAGAGCGGGGGTTTGGGGAGGAGTTTCTGGGGCTTTTTCTTCGATTATCGCTTCTTTGGGCGGTTCTGGCTGGGTTTGGGGTGGATTTGTCCCTGTGGTTTCGGGGGGCTTGACGTTATCCGGTTGGGGGCTAACGGCGGGTTGCGGCGGTTGATTAGGACGAAGCGGGGTTTCAATTGCCGGCGTTACGGGGGGGGAGTTACGGGTATTGAGGTTGCTACCCTCTGGTTTTGGAGGATTAGCGATCGCCCCTGGGCACACTTCCGGGTTAGGGGCAAAACTGACTCGCACCTGATAGATTCTCGACTCACCACTGGGATTATTAAAACGAGTTAAGCGTACTTCCCTAGCCCCCTGTTGATTGAAAATCGGGAAGCCAGCACTTTTAATTAACTGGGGTTCACTGCTGAGGCGGCCTTGGGCATCCACCGTCACCCCATAAACCGCCGTCCCCGCCAATTGACGGGAACAAGCCGTGGCGGGATAATTACCAGTCAAATTGACGGTAGTTATGCCTCTGCTGCCCTGATTGGGCTGATTTAGTTCATTTAAGGCGTTAGGATTGGTTTTTTGGACTCTGGCCAGCCAATCCACCTGATTTCTCATGGCCTCCTCGTTACTGGTATTGCTTTTATCCGCCTCCAGGGAGCGCAAACGTTCCCGCATTTCCCACCTTAATTGTTGACGACGCTGTTCATCGAGGGGCGATTGACCATTCGGCTCCGGTGTGCGGGCTAGGGAATTGTTTAATTGTTCCTGCGCCTGTTGCGATGCACTAAGGGGCGAATTTCGCAATCTATCTAAAGTTAGATTATCTTGGTAGGGATCAAAGTAAGGCTGGAGCTGCTGGTTATTAGTCTGCCTCGGCAGATTATTATTCTCTGGCAGGGTGGGAACAGAAGGAGGACTAGGTAAACTGGGGGTAGAAGTGGGAAAATTGCGAGGAATCGGTAATCTACCCAGGGATGGGATAGATGCCACGGGAGGAGAATAGATATTGACGGAGGGTAAAGAGGAGAGGGGAGGTAAAGCAGGTAAGGAAGGTAAGGGGGGAAGGGAAGAAACCGAGGGTAAAGGAGGTAAGGTGCTGTTATGGATGCCATCCATGGGGGGGAGAGGAGGCAAAGAGGAAGAAGACGAATTGGGGTTAGGCAGTTCCGGTAAGCTGGACAGGGAGGAGTCGAGATTGGGAAGACGTGACTGCTCTAGAGGGTTCAATTCAATCAGATTGACGTTGCGTAAATCCTTTTTTGCCTCCTGCGCTGGATTATTGAGGAAATTAGGTAAGATAATCGCTAAAATTAGGGCATGAATACCAAGAGAAGCGGCGAACGAGAGATTATTAGAGTTAATTAGTTTATTTTCTTCGGTTTCTAGACCAAAATAGGAGGATGTCATAATTTAGTTAATTGAGCAGAGCCTGGAGGGGGAAAGTTAACTCTATTCTAATCGTCAGGGCGATTTTTTTTTCTTGAGGGCGGGGAATTAATTGGTGTCAGTATGCCCCCCCCCACCACCCCACACCCCACACCCTGCCCCTAGGAAAAACTTTTTCAGCCAACCCTACTTATGCTGTGAGCGGGCCACAGCTTTTAATTTGGGATACAATTCCGAAGGGTCTAACAAAGGGATAAACTCATCGATTGCCGGTTTAAAATTAGCCGGAAAATTCTCCCTCGTTCCATGGCTGTTAGGCGATTTAGGCACTGATTCTAATTCAGGGAATTTGGGCGTTTCCGGGGTTAACTGCGAGAATAATTCCTCCACATTACTCATACCTTTGCGAGGATCATTAAAAAGAGAAGTTTCTAAGTTGAGTAAAGAATCTTTACTCGTGGCTACTGTGCCATTATTATCGGTTTTTCCCGCTTCTGGCTCTGGACAGGGCTGCTCAAGGGTGGGAGAAGGTATATTGATCTGTTCCCGTTTAGGGATAACTGCTGGTTTTTTGTCATTTAACTGGGAATCTAGCAAGTTTTTACAAACCAAGCGCTCGAATTCCCCCGTAAAATGAAAGGTAGGATGGCCGCGACGGTGCCAAATTTTGAGGATTTCCTCCACCGAAATGACTTTGTAACGTCCCTGATAGAGTGCCTCTAAAATCGCCATGCGAATCCAATTTAGCGAATAGATGGGCAACCAGCGCTCGATTAATTCTTGCGCTTTATATCCTCTCATTTCAAATCGATATTGGTTGAGTATAGTCGCTATCTGCATGAGGTTGATCTCTGGGTTAATCTCTGTCATAGAATTTACAAAGATAGTGAGCGCAATCGTTATGGCTACTAGGCACTCTGTATATTAAGATTTTATTCGGGTTTTTCCTAGTGGTTTTTCCCTATTCTCCCCACAGTCAGCAATTCCAAATTCGGAATGTAGCAAATAATACTGAATATAGGACGCTTCTGCTGGGTACACCCAATCCCCAATCAAGAGGAATTAACGAGAGCAATAGGGATGGCCTCATCCAGCATAAAGTCTAAAAGGTGATGCCAGCCTTCAAACAACAGATACTTCAGCAATTCCAAATTTAAGGTTTCATGACATAAAAATCCTTATGACAAGAGGGTTGTACAATTCTTAACATTTGGAGTGATCTCTGAAACGGCGCAAAATGGTTCCGAATTTATTTTTGCTGCAAAATTTCGTCAATAAACCCAGAGGAGATAGAACTATAGCACTACCCTGACAGCCTAGAACCTTGCCGTTGACTGACCCCAAATCCGTTTTTAATAGTGTGATTAACTCTCAAGTTATGAATTGTTTCTCCCTGCTCCCCACTCCGCAGCTCCAGCGCTCCCTTCTCCCCACACCCTAGACCCTACACCCCACTCTCCTATACCTTTTAAACAGGATTTAGTATGACCACCCCATCGAGGTTTTCTGAGTCTCCAGAAATTTTTTGTTAAAATTTGCAACATAACTTAACAATGTGTTACACTTCTTAACATAAGCACAAAAAAGGAGCCTCCCCATGACTGCCCGCGGCTACACCACCGAAGAACAAGGAAGACTGAATAACTTTGCTGTCGAACCGAAAATGTACGTTGATAGTTCTAGCGGTCTCGGTTTTACCAAAAACGCTGAAAAATTGAATGGCAGACTAGCTATGATTGGCTTTGTCTCTCTTTTGGCCATTGAAGTGTTAACCGGTAAAGGAATCATTGCGTGGATTACCAGTCTCTAAGAATCAACAATCCCGTCGCGCTGTTCGGGGAGTTCAGTCCCCGTCCTAGCGGGTTGGTTTAGACCAGGTAAATGCCCTCAAAAACAGCTTTAGCTGAACCCGTCATGTAAACCCGGTTATCAGTTTCCGACCAGTGAATCTGAAGACAACCACCGGGCAGTTCCACGGTACAACGGCGATCGCATTTGCCCGTCAACAGGGCCGCCACCACCACAGCACAAGCGCCGGTACCGCAAGCAAGAGTAATTCCCGCTCCTCTTTCCCAGACACGCATCTTCATATAATCCGGCGCGATTACTTCCACGAACTCCACATTAGTCCGTTGGGGAAAAACCGGATGATGCTCAAATTTTGGCCCGATAGTTTCTAGAGGAATAGAGGCCAGATCATCGACAAAAGTGACACAGTGGGGATTACCCATACTAACGCAAGTAACTAACCAATCTTTGCCCTCCACCTCTAGGGGAACCGCGAGGACTTTTTCTGACCCATGGACCAAGGTGGTGGGGATTTCACTGCCGAGGAGTTGCGGCGGCCCCATATCGACCGTTACCTGTTCATTAGCTTCTAAACGGGGAATCATCGTTCCTGCTAGAGTATGAATGCGATAGGTGCGGCCAATGCTGTTGTTAGCCTCTAAACGGGCGATAAATTGGGCTAGACAGCGAATACCGTTACCACACATTTCCGGTTCCGAACCATCAGAGTTGAAAATTCTCATGGTGTAGTCGGTTGCTGCTTGGCCGGGAAGCACAAAAATCACGCCATCGGCACCGATACCAAAATGTCGATCGCACATAGCCACGGCCATTTCCGCTGTGATCAGGGGTTCGGGACTGTGACGGTTATCTATCAAAATAAAATCATTGCCCAGGCCTTGATATTTGGTAAAGGGGATTTTCATCGTCAATAAAAGCTACTCAACAGGAATAATAGAGGATGAACACCTCATCGATAAACTCATTATGTCTCAATTTGATCCTGGCCTACCGAGTATTAAACAAGTACAGAGCTATATTCAAGAGAAACGGGAAGTAGAAATTAAGTTAAGCACCGATGATCTCCTCGTTGGTCGCATCCTTTGGCAAGATGTTAACTGTCTATACCTGGTCGATCACTACGATAAACCCACTTTAATTTGGCAACAGTCTCTAGTTTATTTAAGACCTAAAGCCTAGGGGGAAATTGGCGATATTTGGCTGTGGGATGCGTCTAGGACGCATCAAAAATTCCTCAAATTATACTTCATCTTGATGAGAAAGGCTATAAATTGCCTAATCAAGAAAGTCAGAGAGTCCAGTTCAGATCTAGATTGCCGCTCAGACGAAAAAGAATAGCCAGATTTTGTGCTAACAATTTAGACCACTGCTGTACATAACCTGTTATACTCTTGGGCAAAACGACTCCACCGCGATTGTTATGCTGGAAAATCAGGTCATGGCAGCTGCCGATCCTAATGAGCAGATACCTACTCTAGAATTATCCATCGTCATGCCCTGTCTCAACGAGGCGGAAACCCTGGCCACCTGTATCAGCAAAGCGCGAGATTATCTGGAACGACACAAAATTGCGGGAGAGGTGCTAATCGCCGATAATGGCAGCAGCGATGGTTCCCAAGAAATTGCCACTAATTCAGGGGCGCGGGTGGTTCCTATCCCAGAAAGGGGTTATGGTAGCGCCCTGCGGGGTAGGGTTGATTCATTTAAATTAAGTACAGCTGATTTTGAGTCAATAAATTTGACCGAAAATTCTCAAGTTTCTCTTGTTCTAATCAAAAGAGTTAGTCACAATAACTAATCTTTAATCTTCCGCCAATATTTATTATGAATAAATTGATAAAGCTTGTTTCCAAGCCACTA
>NZ_JADBSA010000288.1:0-11297 GCF_020246945.1 Microcystis sp. M113S1
CAATGTTCAACCTTATTTCCTAGAAAGTTTTACTCGTTCAAGGCCGAATTTGAAGTCTTTTCTGAACGAAACCCCCTACTATCTGTGGTCAAGGTTCAGTTTTTAGCTTGGTTATCGCTTTTTCCATTGTAGCTTAAAGCTGTCCTCAAAGGACGGGGTTTTAACCCAAATTTTCGATAAGAGGGTGTCTGTTGGGTATGGAATTTTTAGCAGCTTTAGAAACAGGCTTGATCTCTGCCGTGGCAATCATCAAGTTTTGCCTAGAAAGTCTTTCGATCGCTTGTGTGGTGATCGGATTAATTAAAACCCTACAATTAGCTTGGCAGTCTAATCGTCACCGTCGCAGTCTTCCCCCTTTTTCCTTCAATCAAATTCGCATTCGTTTTGGTACTTGGCTATCTTTAGCCCTAGAGTTTCAGTTAGGTGGAGACATCGTGGCTACTACCGTCACACCTACTATAGAAGCCTTGGCAAAACTCGCCCTCATCGCTATTATCCGAACTTTCCTCAACTATTTCCTCAGCCAAGAATTGGAAACGGAATTGTCCATGGAAAAAGAGCGATCGCAACTAGCAGCCCAGGACAATCTCAGGGATTTTTAATGCCAAAAAAAGGTGAGTTGACAATCACCTGACCTAACCGCTGATAAGCTGTTGACTATTGAGGGTATGCTAAAAAAGTTTTTCAGCAAGCTCTAGATAGTCAACAGCTTATTACTTTCGATCGCCCATTGGGCCAATTCCGTGCGATTATGAAGACTGGTTTTATGAAGCATATTCGACACATGACTTTCGATTGTCCGTTGGCTAACATTGAGTTTTTCGGCGATTTCCCGATTAGCCAGTCCTTGGGCGACCAATTGTACTACTTTTAATTCCGTTGGGGTTAATTCCACATTACCCGGAACCTGAAGAGGAGTGACATCCGGGGAATGGATGCGGGTGCTGCGTTTCAGCAACCGGCCCGCTTGTGTGAGGGAAGACTCCACCAGGGCCACTAATTCTTCCGGTTCAAAGGGTTTGACCATATAGACATCGGCCCTGGTGGTTAAACCTGTTACCTTGTCTTGACTTTGAGCGTTAGGGGAGAGAAAAATCACGGGAATGCCACTAAAACGACTATCCTGACGAATTTTTTCGACGAAGGCATAACCGTCCATTTCCGGCATGATCAGATCACAGATAATCATATCGGGCATTTCCCCTGCCTTGGCAGTATTTGCCCCGCATTCGAGGATTTCTAGGGCTTCCCGACCGTTTTCTGCGGTTGTCACCCTATAACCACGAAACTCTAGATAATCTTTCACCAAAAGTATTAAATTCGGGTCATCGTCGATTAATAAAAGTTGTTTATTGTCTTTGTTGGTCTCTTTCATGGGTATTTTCCGGGCTGCAGGGTTAGGGGAATGGAGACGGACAAAGGATCGACAGGCAAGAGGCAAGGGGAGGTTAGATATGTGTAGTTAATTAGGGTTTTCTGAATAAATCTAAAAACCTTATCCAACAAGGTTTTTAGACTTTTTTTCCCTCAAAAAGTGCCGACCATTGGAGTGATTGGGGGGAAAATTGCGGGACTTTTTCCCTAAAAATTAGGTAATTGACTCCCTCAAAATCGGTAAAACCCTACACCCCACACCCCACACCCTGCCCCCACGAAAAACTTTTTGCCGCAAACCCTAATTAATTGTGTTTCAGCTAGTTTTAACCCTGTTTTCCTCTATTGTTTCGGGTTCTTCTCTGGGACAGTTCAGAGAAATTGCCGGTAAATCGTGGCGAAGAAAAGCATATTCTGTGACGATTTGATTACCGATTAGGTGTTCTTGGATAATTCTTTCGACCACTTCCTTGTTTACCCTTCGATACCAGACTCCTTCCGGGTACACTAATAAAATCGGGCCTTGGCTACAAACCCGCAAACAGTTGGCTTTAGTGCGAAAAATACAGCCTGGACGGTCGGCGCTGGGGCGATCGAGTTCTAATTCACTTAACCGCTTCTTTAAATAATCCCACACTTCTAACCCTTCTTCCTTGTCACAGCATTTTGGCTTAGTCTGATCGCAGCAGAGAAATAGATGACGCTGGATCTGGTCCAATCCCAACTTAGCCACATTTTCCCCCAAGATATCTCTGGTGTCTGCTTCTTCCATAAATTTTTTTTATCAACTAAACTCTTGACATTGAACAGAAAATGTGCATAACAGACTAAACTCTCGGTTTGAGGATGTAACGATAGATGAGATAAAAGATAGCGGCGAGGATTAAAGCGCTTAAAACTGCGCTGACTAGGCGTAAAATCGCCGTTAAAATGGAAAAAGTTACAAAAACCCCCGCCACTGCCACGACTACCTGTGCCGGTGTGGACAGGCTGCCGTACCAAGTTTTAACTTTTTCAAGAGTGGCAGCGAAACTAACCGGGGTAGCAACGGGGGGAAAATCGTCGGTTTCAATTTCCACTTCCACTTCTTCTGGGGTATATTTAGTATCGAACGGTTCGGGAGACTGCATAAACACTCAAGCTACTTAACACTTCATCCCTATTTTATCGATGATTGGGGTTGACAGGGGTTGAGGCCAGATCAATGTAACATTGAGTTTATCAATAGCTAAACGACCGGAATCTATGCGCCTATCGACTCCCACCGTTACCGCGATCAATT
The DNA here is from genome assembly GCF_020246945.1 of Microcystis sp. M113S1. Taxonomy (NCBI): domain Bacteria; kingdom Bacillati; phylum Cyanobacteriota; class Cyanophyceae; order Chroococcales; family Microcystaceae; genus Microcystis; species Microcystis sp. M113S1. Next base: position 2,657 of record NZ_JADBSA010000288.1, read on the forward strand.
ATCCTGATGCTACCATCACTAGGGCTGAACGCGCCCTCTGTTGTTCTCCTTTCCGTCTCACCCTATTCGCCGCTATGCTTGAGCGAAGTGTATCACTTTTAAGCATCCCCGGTCCTGGAGGTTTAGAAAAAGGTTATACTTCCAGACTGCTGACGGAAGCGGCAGCGGAAAGCTATCTTCTCTGGTTGATTAAAGTGGGAATTTTGCGGCGCGAAGTAGATGGACAGGGGATAACCGATAGTTTTCGTCTCACTCCTTTAGGGAGGAAATTAATAGAAAAATGGCAACCCCAAGGGTATCTTTTCCCTAAACCCAATTTCTGGCAAAGATTTTTAAATACTCTGCAACGTTGGTTTTCTTTTTAAGCAAGAGGCAACAGGCAACCCCCCCAACCCCTCGACATCGGGGGGGGGTTAATAGAAAGAATCTGGCAATTCTCCTACCTAAAAAAGGTTATAAACTAAGTACATCAAAGCTTTTAGCTTAACAAATTAGGTTGTAGATTCGGCCATTGTTATCAGTTATCATACCAAATCCGGTTATTAAAGACTGATTATTTATTCTCCCTTTTGCCTATTGCATGAGTGCCTCTCCTCATAAGTAGCCTATACTCAACGGATTTAGTATCAGTTATCAGATGTGAGTTTTCAGTTACTGGTTATCAGTTATCAACTGTTTACTGATTACTGTTTATTGATCACTGATTACTGTTTACTGTTTACTGTTCACTGAAAATACTCAACTAAAAAAACTAGATGAAAGCAATCATGGTAGTGGGGACAACATCCCACGCGGGTAAATCTTTTTTAACTGCGGCCTTATGTCGTCTATTAAACCGGAAAGGTTGGCAGGTAACACCCTTTAAAGGTCAGAATATGGCCCTTAATGCCTATGTTACCGCCGGAGGGGGAGAAATGGGTCACGCCCAGGCGGTGCAAGCATGGGCCGCGGGGACAATTCCCCGGGTAGAAATGAACCCAATTTTATTAAAACCCCAGGGAAATATGACCTCTCAGGTGATTATTAAAGGCAAGGCTGTTGGTGTCACCACGGCAGCGGATTATTATCAGAATTATTTTGAGCAAGGTTGGCAAGCAATTAAAGAATCTTTAGCTAAATTATCAACAGAATTTGATCTAGTTGTCTGTGAAGGTGCGGGAAGTCCGGCGGAAATAAATCTCAAACATCGCGATTTAACTAATATGCGGGTGGCTAAATATCTGGATGCCGCTACTATTTTAGTGGTGGATATTGATCGCGGGGGGGCTTTTGCTCACGTCGTCGGTACGTTAGAATTATTAGAACCGGAGGAAAGAGCTTTAATTAAAGGTATTGTGATCAATAAATTTCGCGGACAAAAATCTCTCTTAGATGCGGGGATTACTTGGCTAGAAGATTATACAAAAATTCCTGTGTTAGGAGTTCTTCCCTATAGTGATATCTTTTTAAGTGCCGAGGATTCTCTCAGTTTACTCGATCGCCCCGCCCAAAAACCAAAAGCTGAACTAAATATCATTGTCATTCGTCTGCCTCATATCGCTAATTTTACTGATTTTGACCCTCTCTGTGGTGAAGCAACGGTTAATGTACGTTATCTAGAATTACAGGAATCTTTAGGTTATCCCGATGGGGTAATTATCCCGGGTTCTAAAACTGCTGTCGCTGATTTAATCGCTCTTGATCAAAGTGGTATGGCTAATCAATTACAAGCCTATCACCAAAGGGGAGGTATTATCTTTGGCATCTGTGGTGGTTTACAAATGTTAGGGCGATTAATCCTGGATCCTGACCATCGAGAAAGTACATACAGTGAGGCAGCAGGTTTAAATTTACTGCCCTTAAAAACGGTAATTACTGCCGAAAAAATTACCCGTCAACGACAAGTTTTATCCAATTATCCCCAAGCGGGTTTACCGGTAATGGGATACGAAATTCACCAAGGAATAAGCCAATGGGAAAGTGAATCAGGTTATCAAAAAATGTTCGAGGAAGATGCTAGTCTAGGAATTGTCAATGATTCTCTCTCAATTTGGGGCTGTTATTTACATGGTATCTTTGATAATGGTTCTTGGCGAAGAACTTGGTTAAATCATCTGCGTCAGCGTCGCGGTTTATTATCTTTGCCTACGGGAATTGCTAACTATAGTGAACAAAGAGAAATAACCCTGGATACTATGGCTAATTTACTGGAAGAACATTTAAATCTTAAACCTATTCTTGCTCATTTGTAAGGAGAAATCATGACTATTTCAGTGCGTTTTTTACCCGATGATATCATCATGGAAGCGGAAACCGGAGAACTATTATTAGATGTGGCCAAAAAAGCAGGAATTGAAATTCCTACCGGCTGTTTAATGGGTTCCTGTCACGCCTGTGAAGTAGAATTAGATGATGGTAGTCAAATTTGTAGTTGTATTACCGGTATCCCCAGCGATCGAGATTCTTTAACCGTTCATTTATACTCCGATCCGCTTTGGTAGTTGTTCAGGTTTTCTGATAACAGAATTCAGCTATTACTGTTAAGTTGACGACTTCTAACTCGGAGAATACTGACTCGGAGACTTCTCGTCTAACGGAAGGTTTTTGATTTTTGCAGGATGTCCATTCATAATAGTAAATGCAATATATTTATAAAATACAATGGTACATGGTATCAATGGGATGTGACAATAAATTTCACTAAACCCTTGACAAAAGTTACTTTTTGTATTACCCTGCGATAGTGGTGATGCCACGCAAAACACTTACACATTAACTGTTTTAAAATATGTCAGATTATTATCATTATCAAAATTCTTGCTGTGGGACTGCCCACGCTTATTTGCTACCTTCTCTAAGTCAGATTTTTGCCGATCTTGCTCCTCCTGAAAAGCGTATTTTTGATCTCGGTTGTGGCAACGGATCGATCGCTAATTGGTTATCAGAAAAAGGATTTCAAATCAGTGGCTGCGATCCTTCCGAATCGGGGATAGCAGAGGCAAAAAAAGCCTATCCTGAACTTGATCTCTACGTTGGCTCCGCCTATGATGATCTGGCTAGTAAATTTGGTACTTTTCCGCTGCTAATTAGTTTGGAAGTGGTAGAACACGTCTATGCCCCGCGCGATTATGCTAAGACCGTTTATAATCTGCTGCAACCCGGAGGAGCTGCGCTGATCTCCACTCCCTATCATAGTTATCTGAAAAATTTGGCCCTAGCGGCTACGGGCAAGATGGACGATCATTTTACCGCTCTTTGGGATCACGGACATATTAAATTTTGGTCTGTCAAAACTATCACAAAACTGTTAACAGAAGCTAATTTATCGGTAGAGAAAATCTATCGTATCGGTCGTATTGCTCCCTTAGCGAAGACGATGATTATTCTCGCTCGTCGGGGTCAATAAATCATACTAAATCTTGTTTAAAAGGTATAGGAGAGGAGGGAGCAGGGAAGTTAAGCATTTGTACTAAAACTTTCAATACGCAGTTTAAATACAGTACACCTTAGTCAAACTTGGGAACAATCCAAGCTGCTATAATAGCCAATAAAACAACAATTTCTAAGACTTTATATAAGTTAAGAGATTGTAGCCACTGAAAAGTATTAGCTAGACGCAAACTTAACCCCCATTGACGTAATTGAGACAACCATAATTTCGGACTATCTTGTTCACGAAAACGCCATTTAAGGATAGATAATAACAGGGGAACCCCTCCCACTTTAGCAGTCATGAGCAGGTGCAGGATCAGACATACTGCCATAATTAACCAACTGAGCAAATGGGCATAATACCAGAAGTGATTTAATTCCCCTTCTGGTAGCCATTTGGAATCCATCATCCGGCCACTATACAAAGCAAAAGTTAGGGCAAAAAGAGTCAAAGTATTGACTAAACGATGGAGACTATACCACCAAATCGGCTTACCAAATTGGGTTAATTTGTTAAGAGAATCACTTTGAATTAATCTTTTGTTGCCCCGACGAAAAGCATAGATAGCAAAAATAGGAAAAATAATCAGAGTATAGAGGCCAAAAGTGCCGTGAATACTTTCAATTTCTCCATATTCTGGTAAGGGCAGTTTTAACCAACGACCGTCAAAAGTATCATAGGTCCAATAGGCCGTAACCATGGCGGCAATCAGGACAATTCCCGTGAATCCGTGCAGAATTCGCAGTAAAAGAGGTTGATAAGGTTGATTAGTTTTCATGAACTCGATCGATACAATGGGGGGAGGTAAACTTTAGCCCGATACTATGTTAACTAATCCTTGGCTCGTCGCTGTTCTTCTCAATACCATCCTCCTCGGAATCGCCTGGATTGCCCCAAAAAAGCTCTTAACTGCCATGGGTTATCTCCATGCTTGGGTTTTAGGGGTAATTGTCTGGGGAAGCTTAGGATGGCGCGGTTATCTAATTGTTTTATTCTATTTCCTCGTCGGTTCTACTGTCACCCGCATCGGTTTAGCGCGCAAGGAAGCAGAGGGAATCGCCGAAAAAAGAGCGGGGGTACGCGGTCCAGAAAATGTCTGGGGTTCCGCTTTAGCGGGGGCAATTTGCGCTATCCTAAGTCTTTTTGCCGCTTCTCCCTGGGATTACCTCTTAATACTCGCTTATGTGGCTAGTTTTAGCACCAAATTAGCCGATACTACTGCCAGTGAGGTGGGTAAAGCTTACGGTAAAACTACTTATCTAATCACTAATTTTAAATCCGTCCCCCGGGGAACAGAAGGTGCTGTTAGTTTAGAGGGAACGCTCGCCGGTTTGCTGGCAGCTACGGCTATTTCCCTGTTAGCATGGGCTATCGGTGCGATCGATCCTATCGGTGTGTTATGGTGCGTAATTGCGGCATTTATCGCCACCAATATTGAAAGTCTCATCGGTGCTACCCTACAAACTCGCTTTCTGTGGTTAACTAATGAATTGGTCAATGTGATCAATACGGTTATCGGTGCGATCGTGGCTATACTGTTAAGCTTCCTCTGGTCTTTCAGCTAAAATTAAGTGACTAAAAAAAATTTTCAGAGAATATCTATGCTAAAGTGGCGTTTTTGTGCATTGACCCTGCTGTTACTGCTAATTACTGCCTGTGGGACGGAAAATCCACCCAATTCTAGTTCTAACACTGCAAGTAGTCCCGATGCTGGCCGCTTGCCAACGGTGAAAAATCGCGGTAAGTTAATTTGTGGCATTAACGGAGAAGTGCCGGGGTTTAGCTTTGTTAATGAAAAAGGCGAATATTCGGGCTTAGATGTGCAAATTTGCCGAGCTATTGCGGCCGCTCTCTTTAATGATACCTCCAAAGTCGAATATCGTAAACTTAGCCCCCAAGAGAGATTTACTGCTGTGCAGACGGGAGAAGTGGATATCCTCAGTCGCAACACCACTTGGACGATTAACCGGGATACCGCCCTGGGGATGGAGTTTATCACCCCGGTTTTCTATGATGGTCAAGGAATTATGGCCACGAAAGCCAGTAATATTAAGAAATTAGAAGATTTGAGCGGAAAGTCCATTTGTGTGCTATCGGGAACCACCACGGAACAAAATCTGGCCGATGCCATGGCAAAAGCGGGAGTTCAAGGTTATAAACCGATCGTTTCCGATGATGTGGAGGCTTTATATACAGCTTATCAGGCGGGGCGTTGTCAGGCCGTCACCTCCGATCGCTCCCAATTGGTGGCCCGGCGCTCGGTTTTTCCCCGACCGCAGGATCATCAATTATTAGAAGTGGTAATATCTAAGGAACCCTTGGCCCCGGCCGTAGCCGATGGTGATCCCCCTTGGTCGAATGCCGTCCGCTCGATCGTTTTTAGTTTAATTCAAGGGGAAGAATTTGGGATTAACTCCCAAAATATTGCCACTTTTGCTGATAGTAAAGACCCCAGTATTCGGCGCTTTTTGGGTATCGACGAGAAGTTAGGTGAAGATATGGGTTTACCCAATGATTTTGCCCAAAGAGTCTTAAAACAGGTGGGTAATTACGGGGAAATTTATGATCGTGAAATCGGTAAACCCCTGCAACTCGATCGAGGTTTAAATAATCTTTGGACAAAGGGGGGTTTATTATATTCTCCTCCTTTTCGTTAATTTTAAAATTGTGTTTCCTGACGGGGAATATAGACTCCTAAGGCCGCCGGAATAACTCGAAACATGGCGGGAGTAGTGCTAGTAATTTCGCCATCGGTGTTGATACTATGGGGTTTACGAGTCTGAATTTGAATTTCTTTCCCTTTAAGAGTTCTCACCCAAGATAATAAACCCTGTTGTCCTCGCGGTAACGTCCATAAAAGCGGGAAAATTTGCCACCAGTGTTCAATTTCTAGGCTATATAAATCTAATCTTTGATCGTCAATTTGGGCATCGTGAGCGATCGGCATTCCTCCCCCATAATAACGACCATTTCCGATCGCTATTTGTAGGGTTTTAACTTTGATATTTTGGCCATCAATACCGATCATAGCGGTAAAAGGACGAGTTTTACTTAATAACTGTAGGGCTGTCCAAGCGTAGGCCAAAATCCCCAAACGTCGCTTTAAACCCTTGTTCAGTTTTTGGGTAATTTTCACACTTAATCCTAAACTAGCCACGTTGAAAAAGTATTTATTATTTACCCAACCTAGATCGATATATTTTAAATTACCTTCCGCAATAATTCGACAAGCTTCGGCAATAGAATTCGGTATCCCTAAAGTCCGGGCCAAATCATTAGCCGTTCCCAAAGGTATAATGCCTAGGGGCAGTTGAGTTTCTACCAACACATCCACCATAGCATTAAGAGTCCCATCGCCACCACCGACGATAACTAAATCAATATTAGAGCGATACTTTTCCATCAAAAAAGGTATATCTTCTACCTTTTTTAAAGGGACGCTGATAATTTCAAAATCCCAATGATTGAGCAGCTCGACAGTTTGAGCAAAGTTTTCTTTACCCTTGCGCGAGTGACGATTAATTAGTAGTAAAGCTCTTTTAGTCATAGGTCAGTTTCTCATGCAGGGATAAAGGTTATGTAATTAAATCAGAAAAAATATCAGGTGATTGTCAATAATATAGCCCCATTGATCACTAAATTTTAGTTAATAGCCCTTTCTTCGAGAAAATGTTCTACCATTGCCCCTATGTAGGGTTTGCTGAATAAATCTAAAAACCTTGCTGGATAAGACTTTTAGACTTTTTTGAAATCCAAAAGTACCAGATATGGGAGTGATCAGGGGGAAATTCAGGTACTTTTTCCCTGAAAATTAGGTAATTGACCACCTGAAAATCGGTAAAACCCTACACCCTACACCCTGCCCCTAGGAAAAACTTTTTCAGCAGACCCTATGTATGATAGCAAATTGAGACCCTTCAAGGCCATGAAACGAAGATAATGGCAGACTATTACTTGATTTTACTGATAACGGGCGTTTTTTCGGGCTTATTAGCGGGTTTATTCGGTATTGGGGGTGGCACTATCTCCGTGGCGATCCTGTTAAATTTGGGCTACAGTTACGGGGAATCGGTGGCTACCAGCAGTTTAGCGATCGTTTTCACTTCCCTAGTGGGTACGATCCAAAATTGGCGATTAGGTTCCCTCAAATGGCAGCGAGTTCTCCTCTTAGGCCTACCCGGGATTTTTACGGCATTTATCGGGGTCTATCTGGTCAAATATAGCCCCAAACACCTCCTAGAAGCGGCTTTTGGTTGTTTTTTACTGCTCAATATCTATTTAAGCAATCTCAAGCAAAATTTAAGCCAAAAAGAGCCAGTTTCTGCCATTAGATTGAATCCTAATCTAGCCTGTCTGCTAACCGGAGGAATCGCTGGATTTCTAGCCGGTATTTTCGGAATTGGCGGTGGGGCGATCATGGTGCCACTACAAATGATTTTTTTGGCAGAAAAGATCAAAATCGCCATTGTCACCAGTTTAGGTGTGGTTTTACTCAATTCGATCGCCGCCTGTTTCGCTCATGCCCAAGCCGGTTATATTCTTTATCTACAAGGGATTATTTTAGGTATCGGTGGTTCTCTAGGTGTACAAGTAACCACTCGTTTTTTACCGAAATTACCGGATCGATTGGTGCGGATTACTTTTTATATTTTTCTGCTACTGATGGCCATTTATTTCTTCATCCGCGCTTGCTCTTAAACCGCATCAACGGACTCGTTAAATCTCAACTTTCTAACCTTTCTAGTCTCTCCCTGATGGGCTTTTTCCCTATTCATCAATAAAAAACGGAGAATACTTGACAAATTCGGGGGGGGGAGAATGGCGGAGATTATTGCTTTTAATCGCTCATCTATGGGGTATAAATCTTAACTTTTCCCAGTATTAGCCATAACATTAGCTTGAATCAATCAAATCAAACAGGATTTAGTATAACAGAACCTCCTAGACATGAGGACATAAGGAGATTATGTCCCGTTTTGTATAGCTCTAACCTGTTCAACCTCTAATTCTAAGGCGGATGCGACTTGCTCAACACTTAACCCTAAGACTAACAAACGAGGGACTGCCTCTAGTGCTTTGTTTAGTCTGCCTTCCTGACGACCTTCCTGACGACCTTCCTGACGACCTTCCTGACGACCTTCCTGACGACCTTCCTGACGACCTTCCTGACGCGCTTCCTCGCGCACATCTTGAAAATACTGAGTTTGTTTTAATTCATCTAAACTAAAC
>NZ_JADBSA010000289.1:0-11862 GCF_020246945.1 Microcystis sp. M113S1
AATTGAGACAATTCTCATTTATAAATTGCCGAAAATGAATCGTAAGGAGATAGAAGCTATGTTTAGTTTAAGTGATTTAAGAGAAACTAAAGTCTATCAAGAAGCTTTAGAGGAAGGTAGAGAGGAAGGTAGAGAGGAAGGTAGAGAGGAAGGTAGAGAGGAAGGAGAATTATTCGCTAAAAAAAGCCTGATTTTGCGTCAGCTAAATTTAAAACTAGGTTCTATTCCTTTAAAGGTAGAACAAAAAATTAAACAGTTAAATCCTAATCAACTGGATAATTTAGCTCTTGCTTTATTGGACTTTTCGGATGTGGAAGATTTGCACCAATGGTTAAATTAAAGAAAAAAAAGCCTTAGATTCAACAATTTAAGCAACAATTCAGGGATACCAACGCAAAGGGTGGGGAATTAGGAAAATTTCGGCTCATCTCCCCACCCCAAGCGCAATTAACGACGTTTAGCGAGGCGACGCACCACTAAACCGCTCCCTAGTATCCCTAATCCAATAATACCAGAAGGTTCGGGAGTGGACACCGGCGGCTGACTTTGGCTGAATACCTGTACGCGATTGTTGCCAGTATCAGCTACATAGATATTACCACCGCTACCGACGGCGATACCGTAGGGGGAACGCTCACCTGAACGTTATGAATAACCGTCTTAAATTCGATCGCTTCCATACATAGCTCCAATTAAACCCTATCTCTACTTTAGCTCTAGAGTTAAGCGATCATAGCTCGGACATATTTTAGAAACTAGAATAAGGTTAAAAATCGCTTGGAGGGTTTAGGGTGATGGACGAAAAAGAAACAGGACTAAATGAACGGGAACTAGAGGAAATTCTGGAAATGGCACGGGATGCGGCGGAAAAAGCCCGATCGATGTGCGAGGTAATTACGGAAAATTCAAAAAAATGGCGGGAGAGAGCAGAAAGAATCAATCGAACGGGATCGAGATAGCGATCGAGTATTTCTTCGATTATAGGAGCGATCCCGAACCTCGAATCAGGTAATTGAAAGAGCGACAGGATATAAATAATACAAATATTTCAAGGATTGACACAATAGGCTGATAATGATATTGTTACTACTTTTAATAATTTCCGTATAGTTAATGCGAACACACTTACTAAGTAGCTATGGGAAGACTTTCCTTCGACTACCCTAGTGGCTTCTGTTGCCGATCGCGCTAAACTGAAGATTGTTGATCGCTAAATCAGTAGGCTATAAATTGGATGGTAGATAAAATCACTGCCAATGAGATATTGGAACGTTTACGAACCCTGAAACCCGAACTGGAGGAACGATACGCGCTCGATCGAATCGGTATTTTCGGCTCGGTAGCCAGAGAGGAAAACCGACCGACGAGCGATATAGATATAGTGGTATATATGCCCCCCGATCTGCTTAAAAGAGTCAGACTGAAAGCCGAACTAGAGAAACTATTCGGACGGGAAGTGGACGTGATCCGCTATCGGGATTCCCTGAATCCTTACCTCAAGGCGCGGATCGATCGAGAGGCTATCTATGTGTGATCGATCGCTTCTATTCGAGTTATTACTAGAGCTTGAAGAGGCGATCCGCCGGATCGAGCGGCGATTTACCCAGATTCAAAAAGCCGATGATTTCATCGCCGATGATGATGGACTCGATCGATTGGATGGCATTAGTATGATGTTGATCGCAATTAGTGAAAATATTAGAAGACTCGATCGGCTAATGGGAGAGAGTTTAGCGAATCGCTACCCGGAAATTCCCTGGTCGGAGATTAAGGGAATCAGAAATATTCTCGCCCACGATTATTTTGACATCGATCCGGAGGAAATTTATCGGATTTGTAGGGAGGATCTGGAGATTTTGAAGCGGGTACTCGGAAAAATACGTCACGACCTCTTGTAATTATCGAAATGTCCCAATCAAACCGCTCCGCTCGGTCTTCACCCCGACATTTTTGATAAGCTTAAAAATCGCTTGGAGGGTTTACGGTGATGGAAGAGAAAGAAACAGGACTAAATGAACGGGAACTAGAGGAAATTCTGGAAATGGCACGGGATGCGGCGGAAAAAGCCCGATCAATGGGCGAGGTAATTACGGAAAATTCTAAAAAATGGAGAGAGAGAGCGAAACAATCGCCGCAAGTGAGAGCGGGTGGCTGAAGTAACCGAACCGATATTTATTGGGAATAGTCAGGGGTTCGATCGATACGATAAACTAAACGATATCCACTCCAGAAAACCGCGATGGTTCAAGCGACCGAATATCTCTACATCGTTCGAGACGACGAGATTTTACGCGGGGAACCAATTATCAAAGGAACGCGTACACCCGTCCGCGCCATCGTCGAAACTTGGCGTCTGGGAGTCGCTCCCGAAGAAATCCCCCTAGGAATGCCCCATCTGACGTTAAGTCAGATTTTCAGTGCGTTGACCTATTACAGCGACCATCTAGAGGAAATTAACGCTTATATCGAGCGTAACCGCATTCCCGACGACTTAATCGATCCGCTGCTAAACAATTCGTGAATAATCTCTTTATCCGTCTCTATCTAGATGAAGATGTTAACGTTTTAATCGCCGAGTTGTTGAGAGCGAGGGGGTTTGACGCGATTACTGCGAGGGATGCGGGACAACTTAACGCCACAGATAAAGCACAACTCGCTCACGCGGTGAGTCAGGGAAGAACCTTAGTCACTCACAACCGAACCGATTTTGAAGAACTGGTTCGCGATTACTTCGATGCCAATCGAACCCATTACGGGGTGATTTTCGCCGTCCGTCGCCCTCCGCGAGAGATGGCGCACCGTTTACTCGTTATTCTTGATCGAGTGACTGCGGACGAAATGCGAAACCAAGTTCGATATATTTAATCGCCAAGAAAAATCGCCGTGACCCATTTTTAGGTTCTAGAATGGTCGGAAGTTGGATTCGGTGTAAAGGAACCCTTGTCACATCGAAACATTTCCTTAAGATATAAGACCGAAGGTCCAGTCTGGATACAGAATTGATATACCTAGAATCGCTACTCTGGCTCACCCTCTAGGCCATTCCCTTCCAGACTGCTAGGCTATTAGACAAAATGAATAACAATCAAACTCCACGGAAACAAGGACTATACGATCCCCAATTCGAACATGATGCTTGTGGTGTCGGTTTTATCGTTCATAAAACGGGTAAAAAATCCCACGATATTGTTGAACAAGCCTTAACAATTTTACTAAACCTCGATCACCGTGGCGCGTGCGGTGCGGAAAAAAATACCGGAGATGGAGCGGGTATTTTGTGCCAAATCCCCGACCTATTTTTCCGGAAAGTGACCAGTAATCTAGGCTTTACCTTACCGGCAGCGGGACAATACGGGGTAGGAATGCTCTACACGGCCCCTGATGCCGAAATTCGCCAGAAAGGTCGGCAGCAATTCGAGAAAATCGCCGCCGAAGAGGGGTTAAAAGTTCTCGGTTGGCGTGATGTTCCCACGGATAACTCTAGTTTGGGCAATTCGGCCAAATCTACCGAACCCTTTATCGAACAGGTTTTCATCGAACGCAATGCCAATTTAAGTGATGATCTGGCCTTTGAACGCAAATTATACGTTATTCGCAAACGTTCCCACCTCAGTCGTCAATCCTTTAATCGTTACTGGTATCCTTGCAGTATTTCTAGTCGTACCATTGTCTATAAAGGGCAATTAATGCCGGTACAGGTGGGTGACTACTTTCCCGATTTACACGACCCCGACTTTGAAAGTGCTTTAGGATTAGTCCATTCTCGTTTTAGTACCAATACCTTCCCCAGTTGGGAACGCGCCCACCCTTACCGTTATATTGCCCATAATGGCGAAATTAATACCCTGCGAGGTAATATTAACTGGATGCACGCCCGTCAGTCGATGTTTGCCTCACCCTTGTTCGGGGAAGACATCAAAAAAATCCAGCCAGTCATTAATATCGAGGGTAGTGACTCCTTAATTTTTGATAATGCCCTAGAATTAATGGTTTTATCGGGGCGTTCTCTTCCTCACGCTGTCATGATGATGATTCCTGAACCCTGGGCAGCCCACGAATCGATGAGTGATGAGAAAAAAGCTTTTTATGAATACCATTCCTGTTTGATGGAACCCTGGGATGGTCCGGCCTCGATCGCTTTTACCGATGGTACGATGATGGGAGCAGTGTTAGACCGCAATGGTTTACGTCCTTCCCGTTACTACGTCACCAAGGATGACCTAGTAATTATGGCATCGGAAGCGGGAGTTTTACCCATTGAACCGGAACGCGTCGCTTTTAAAGGTCGTCTGCAACCCGGCCGGATGTTCCTTGTGGATATGAAAGAAGGTCGTATCGTGGCCGACGAGGAGATAAAAGAAGGTATTGCCAAAGCTCATCCCTATCGCCAGTGGTTAAACGAAAATTTAGTCAATTTAGACGATTTACCGGCTGTGGAAACTGCCCCACCTGAAACTCCTGTTTCCCTAATTCAACAGCAAACCGCTTTCGGTTACACTTTTGAGGAATTACGTCTTTTATTAGCCCCCATGGGCCGGGATGGAGTGGAAGCAGTGGGTTCCATGGGTTCCGATACGCCCCTAGCCGTCTTGTCCGATCGGCCAAAACTGCTTTATGATTACTTTCAGCAGTTATTCGCCCAAGTCACTAACCCCCCGATTGACTCGATTCGCGAGGAAATTATCACCTCTCCCATCACCACTATCGGTGCGGAAAGAAATCTCTTGGACCCGCAGCCAGAAAGCTCTCACCTGATTAAACTTAACTCTCCCATCCTCACTAACGCCCAATTAGCGCGTTTACAGGGCAATAGCGAATTTAAAACCGTGACTATTGCCATTCTCTTCGATCCCACTTCGGGAGTCGAGGGAATGCGTAGCACAATTGAGGCAATTTGTCAAGAGGTGGACGAGGCAATTTTAGCAGGCGCGAGCATTATTATTTTAAGCGATCGAGGTATCGATAAAAATCACGCCCCGATTCCCTCACTGCTGGCCGTTGCCGGTTTACACCATCATCTCATCCGGCAGGGAACCCGCACCAGAGTCGGCCTTGTCTTAGAATCGGGCGAACCCCGGGAAGTGCATCACTACGCCCTTCTCCTCGGTTATGGTTGCGGTGCGATTAATCCCTATCTAGCCTTTGCCACCCTCGGCAGTATGATCGAGGAAGGATTATTGGTAGGAGTTGACCACCCAACCGCCTGTAAAAACTACATAAAAGCCGCCACCAAGGGCGTAATTAAAGTGGCCTCTAAAATTGGCATTTCTACCCTGCAAAGCTACCGTGGAGCGCAAATATTCGAGGCTATCGGCTTAAATCGATCGGTAGTTGATCGCTATTTTACTTGGACAGCTTCCCGCATTGAAGGGGCCGATTTAGAAATTATTGCCAAAGAATCCCTGCTCAGACATGGCCACGCTTTCCCCGACCGGGACGTGAACGTGCATACCCTCGATATTGGCGGTGAATATCAATGGCGTAAGGACGGGGAAGCGCACCTCTTTAGCCCAGAAACCATTCATACCCTGCAACAAGCGGTAAAATTGGGCAAATACGACCTCTTTAAGCAGTATTCCCAACTGGTCAACCAACAGAATCAAAAATTCTTCACCCTGCGGGGATTATTAACCTTTAAAAACCGGGAAAGTATCCCCATCGAAGAAGTGGAACCGATTGAAGCGATTATGAAACGCTTTAAAACTGGGGCCATGAGTTACGGGTCTATTTCCAAAGAGGCCCACGAATCCCTCGCTATTGCCATGAATCGTATCGGTGGCAAGTCGAACACCGGGGAAGGGGGCGAAGATTCCGAGCGCTACACTTGGACAAATGAACAGGGAGACTCGAAAAATAGTGCCATTAAACAGGTGGCTTCCGGCCGTTTTGGTGTCACCAGTCTTTACCTCTCCCAAGCGCGAGAATTGCAGATAAAAATGGCCCAGGGGGCAAAACCGGGCGAAGGCGGTCAATTACCGGGTAAAAAAGTCTATCCTTGGATTGCCAAAGTCCGTCACTCCACCCCCGGAGTCGGTTTAATTTCTCCCCCACCCCACCACGATATCTACTCCATTGAAGACCTAGCGGAGTTGATTCATGACCTAAAAAATGCCAATCGTGCGGCGAGAGTGAGCGTAAAACTGGTTTCTGAGGTGGGAGTCGGTACAATCGCCGCCGGAGTCGCTAAAGCTCACGCAGACGTGGTTTTAATCTCTGGTTTCGATGGTGGGACCGGTGCATCTCCCCAAACCTCGATTAAACACGCGGGTTTACCCTGGGAGTTGGGACTAGCAGAAACCCATCAAACATTGGTGTTAAATAATCTTCGCAGTCGCATTGCGGTGGAAACCGATGGTCAGATGAAAACCGGCCGCGATGTGGTGGTAGCGACCCTATTGGGGGCCGAAGAATTCGGTTTTTCGACCGCGCCACTGGTAACGTTAGGCTGTATTATGATGCGGGTTTGTCATCTTAATACCTGTCCGGCGGGGGTAGCGACCCAAGATCCGTTATTACGGAAGAATTTCATCGGGGATCCTGAATATACGGTGAATTTCATGAAATTTATCGCCCAGGAAGTGCGGGAAATTATGGCCGAATTGGGATTCCGCACCTTAAATGAAATGGTGGGGCGAACTGATGTATTAGAGCCGAAACAGGCTGTAGAACATTGGAAAGCGAAAGGAATTGACCTAACTCCGATTCTCTATCAACCTGAGGTAGAGCCAGAGGTAGGACGTTATTGTCAGATTCCCCAGGACCACGGGTTAGATAAGTCTTTGGATATAACCGTTTTACTGGATTTATGCAAAGATGCCATTGAAAAAGGCGAAAAAGTCAAAGCGACACTACCGATTAAAAATATTAACCGCGTGGTGGGGACGATTTTAGGCAACGAAATCACTAAACGTCACTGGGAGGGTTTACCGGAAGATACCGTACATCTCCATTTTCAGGGCAGCGCGGGGCAGAGTTTCGGTGCTTTTGTTCCCAAAGGAGTGACACTGGAGTTAGAAGGGGATGCTAATGATTATGTGGGTAAGGGTTTAAGCGGTGGCAAAATCATCGTTTATCCGCCCAAAGGTTCCACTTTTGTGGCCCAGGAGAATATTATCATCGGTAACGTGGCTTTATACGGTGCGACCAGTGGTGAGGTGTATATTTCTGGGGTTGCCGGGGAACGTTTTGGGGTGCGTAACTCTGGGGTGACTACGGTGGTTGAGTCCGTTGGCGACCACGCTTGCGAGTACATGACGGGGGGTAAAGTCGTTGTTTTAGGGCCCACCGGTCGCAATTTCGCCGCCGGAATGAGTGGTGGTGTGGCCTACGTCCTCGATGAGTCGGGGGATTTCGCCACTCGTTGCAATACCCAAATGGTAGCTTTAGAGGCGCTAGAAGGGGAAGAAATCGACGATTTACGCGAGTTAATTCAACGCCATGCTGATTACACCCAAAGTCAAAAAGCGTCCCTAGTTTTAGCAAATTGGTCGGAAATGTTGCCCAAGTTTGTTAAAGTAATGCCCAAGGATTATAAGCGGATGTTGCAGTGTATTAAAGAGGCGTTAGATTCCGGTTTAACCGGCGATTCTGCCCTCGATGCGGCTTTTGAAGCCAACGCCCGCGATGTGGCAAGGATTGGCGGAAGTTAGAGGTTAAGGGGGGCTGAATAAGCCCCCTTTTTTTCAATAGACAAGTTAAAATAGAGGTTAGATGTTGTTTATAGACCTAACTCCTGTCATTCCAATGGACACACAAAACAATTTTCTCACCTTTGAAATTTTTGCATTTGACACTTCTAATCAATCTCATATCAAAACTCCTGATAATTTAGTCCATCTTCTCGCCTCGAATAATTCATTTTGGAAGGGAACACAACAAATAGATTGTAACAGTCGCCAAATCAAGGATAATTTTATAGAAATTACAGTAAATCCAATTAAATTTGATCAAGACAGCAAAGATAAATGTATTACAGGTTTTTCAATTGTTGTAAAGGGAGAATATGATTGTTTAGAACCTCAACGTATTCCAATTTTAAATTTTTTCAAAGAACAAAAATTAGAAACACTGTATATAGTAAAAGACGAAATTTCTGAACAGATTGCTGTTCAAATTTATCCTTATATTTATCGTGTGGAAAACCATTTAAGAGCCTACATAACGAAATTCATGACAACCAAGATAGGAGTGAATTGGTGGAAAACGGAAGCCCCCCAAGATTTTAGCAAGAAAGTTAATGACAGAAAAAATAATGAAACAAAATTTGCAAGCTATATTGACAATAAACTCTATCTGATAGATTTTAATGATTTAGGTGAGTATATATACAAGCTTTCATCTGGTTGTATAACCAAAGAGGATTTAATTAAAAAAATTGATAGGCTTGAAGAAACTCCCGAAGCAATTCGTAAATTAAAAGAAGAAATTAAAAGCAACTATGATAAGTTTTTTAAGGAATCATTTAAAGACAGAAATTTTCAATCTAATTGGGAGAAACTGTATAAAATCAGAAACAAAGTAGCTCATAATAATCTTTTTACCAATGACGACTTAAGTGTGGCCGAAGAAAAACACCGAGACTTAATTGAAACAATCAAGAACGCGGAGCAGAAACTTGAAGGACTGATATTAACTCCTGAAGAAGTAGGATTAATACAAGAAGAAGCAAATTCTATAGAAGATAGACAATATCCCATCGAAAAATTGATGGATATAGTAGGAAAGTTACCATCCGAAAAATTGATGGATCCATTAAGAAAGTCACCATCCAAAAAGATGGATCTAGTAGGAAAGTTACCATCATGCCATTCTCTTATCACTCCTTCCGGCTTAAACTTAAGACGAATGAAAACCGAAAAATTGATGGATGCATTAAGAAAGTTACCATCCGAAAAATTGATGGATCTATTAAGAAAGTCACCATCTGACGGGTTCTTCGGTTTGTACTATGCAATGGACGGAGTTATAAGGGATGAAACCCTTATAGAGAAGGACATTGATGCGATTTTGTCAATTGTTTTCGATCTAGAACGAACTAATCAATAGAACTCTTGCAAGATAAGGATTTAGTCGATTTATGCCACCCTTTAGGAAGTTGATGGGTGCTGCTACTGAGTCGGGATTCCTTGAGTGTGTAACAGAGCAGAGTATGGCTATCGATTAGACATTTCAAAGCAGATACTCCGAGAAGTCTTGTAAGTGTTCTTTATCATCGGCTTAATTTTGCCAGTGGGAAATTATTATCGGTAATTAACAATTCTTCCCCTAGTTTGAGATTGTATATCAGTTCGGGCAGTTTGGCTTGAGCTTCTTGGAGAGAGACAATCATAATTTTACGGCAAGCGGGAAGATGAAAGGACTTTCTAGGCCGATAATACCAAATCCGTTGAGTAACGCACAGAAAACGGGTTTCTCGGAGAAACCCGTTTTCTACTCATGCAAAAATAACCAGATTTGGTACAATTTCTCGATTCTAACTGATCGACGCAGAGAAGGGATAGGCGAACAGAAAACCCTCTCCATTAAGAACCCGTGTTAAACTGATTAATCATGCTAGTGTCTAGAAGCGACCTATGCCGAACTTAACCTTAAGCAACGAACAAGTGATCGAATTAGTCAAACAACTCCCTGAAGCACAGCAACAGGAAGTTTATAAAATTCTCATCCTCAGTCAGTGGAGACAGTTGGAACCAGTATTTAATGAAGGAGCAGAAAGAGCTAGAATCGTAGCCAAAGAACGCGGCTATGATTGGGATACCATGACCGAAGACGAAAGAGAAGAATTTATCGATGAAATCGTTCACGAAAAATAGTGACCTATGTAGTTGTTTTTGATACAAATATATTAATCTCTGCTTGGCTGTCTAAAAACAGCCCTACATTTTCTTGCTTATCGTTAGCGAAGACGGGATCGGTATCTTCAGTAACCTGCCAAGAGATTTTAGACGAATTAACCGAAAAACTTCAGCAGAAATTTCAAATATCTGAACGGGGACTTAGAGAATATATCGCAGAAATTCGTCAATTTTCTAGCCTTGTTCCGATAACGAGACAACTTAGAGCCGTTCCCAACGATCCCGATGACGATATGATCATAGAATGTGCGATCGCTGGCAATGCTACCCATATTATCACGGGGGACAAACATCTTCTTTCACGGGTTGAATATCAAAATATTCAGATCGTAAAGGCAAAAGATTTTCTGGACTTTTTAGATCAAAATAATAACCATCAATTATGAACTTTACTCAATGTGATTTTATTAAAAGACATTCTAGAAGAAGAATTATCCAATGGAAACGTGGGAACATTAGTAGAAAAACATTAAGTTGAGGGATTAGAAACGGGGTATAGTGTCGAGTTTTTCGATAGGTTGAGAAAAACGATCGCTCTCGTCACCCTGCGCGAAAGTTCCCTCTGTCTCCCTACCCACAGAGACTGACCAAACGTTAGACCGGTAAACAACACTACCATCTAAAAGCTCGAAAGCGGGTTGCTACAATTGCAATAGGTGTAACTTCCATAGATGAGAAGGCCGAGTGAAGACGATAGCGACTTTCTTGGTAAGCTGATGGACGAAATTAGTGATGAGGCCGAAGCAAGAGGATTAAAACCCGAAATTTTAGAGTCTTTACTGAATGAATCTTGAAGTGAACTATACCAGTCTTAACCAGCTTAACCATTCCCAAGCGTTTGACATAATAGATTTCTAAAATGCTCCAATCCCTCCTCACCCTACCCGAATTTCTTGCACTACCGGAAAGCAAACCCGCTCTGGAATATATCGACGGTCGAATCGTTCAAAAACCTATGCCGAAAACCCGACACGCTCGATTACAGAGCAAATTAATCGAGAAAATTAATCGCATCACCGAAACAGAAAAAATCGCTTATGCGTTTCCCGAATTGCGCTGTACCTTCGCAGGTCGATCAATCGTCCCCGATATCGCCGTACTCCTCTGGCAGAATATCCCCTTCGATACCAACGGTGAACCTCTCGATAATATTCTCATCCCTCCCGACTGGACGATCGAAATCCTTTCCCCCGAACAAAGTTCCAACCGAGTCACGGGAAATATCCTGTATTGTCTTAAACACGGCTGTAAACTGGGATGGCTACTCGATGCCGAAGATCGATCAATCCTCATTTTTCTTCCCGATCGACAACCCGAATTACGCCAAGGTCTCGATCGACTAGAAATCTTACCGGATATCGATCTAGAATTAACCGTCGAGGCAGTTTTCTCGTGGTTAAAAATGCAATAGCGGCAAAAATTTCATTTTTGAATTGGTGCATGAAGAAAGACTATCCGTGGGAACCTTGGTAGAAAAACATCAAATCGAGGGATTAGAAACGGGGTATAGTGTCGGATTTTTCGATAGGTTGAGAAAAACAATTACTGTTGTCAACCTACCCGAAAATTCCCTCCGTTTCCCCACCCACGAGGATCGACCTTGACCCTACAGGACTGATATTTTCCCATCTTTAGTAGAATATCGGCATCTAGAAGAGGGTGCGATCTTGCGGCAGTTATAGTTGAGAGGGTGTTTTACACTAGCCTTAAGGCACTGTGTAGGCCGTACTCGAATTACTTCTCAACAATCCATTATCATAAAAAATCTACGAGTTAGTTATGATGGAATGGTTTTCCGTCCCGAAGAAAAGATTGAATTAGAACCCAATACCCATTACCGAAATTTTGGGTTAAAGCCCCGTCCTAAAAGGACGGCTTTTTAAACTATAGCTTGTTAACTTAACTTTTATTGTGCTATACTGATTTTATCTAAGTACCCCCTGCGTAAAATGTTTGTCTTAGAGTTTAAAGTTAAAGCTAAAACTCAACAGTATCAAGCCATAGACGA
>NZ_JADBSA010000029.1:0-7517 GCF_020246945.1 Microcystis sp. M113S1
GTATATCCTACTCTTTCTTGTCTTTCGTACCATGCTTGTGTTCGTTCGTGGAGAGCTTTGTTGTAAACCAATCTTACACAGCCCAAAGTGCGCCGCAATAGCGACTCTTGTTCTGGTGTGGGGTAAAATCGAAACGAATAGGCTTTTTCCATATTTCACATTCTGGCATATATCGTGTAAATGCGCTAGTATTTAACAGTAAAGCCGTCGTGAAACGACGGGGTTTCAGACCCAAAATTTTCGATGAAAGATTCCCTCAAACGAAAACTTCGTACCTCATCATTAAGATAACCGCCTATTGATCAAGAGAAATTGACGGTTTATGGACAACCCGGCCCAGATACTAGATTTTTACAGGAAGTTTTTTGATTTAAATCCTGCTGGTTGGGCTAAAATTCAGCCATACTAAAGCGTTATATTAACGATAAGAATTTTTAGGAATAAGGGAAATGACGCAAGGACAGAAGGTTTCAGTGGGTATTGTCGGCGCTTCGGGATATGGTGGCGTACAGTTGGTACGTTTGCTCAAAGAACATCCCCTTGTCGAATTAGTGTATCTGGGGGGCGATAGTAGCGCTGGAAAACCCTACAGTGATTTATATCCCCATCTCGGTCATAGTATTAATCTTAATGTGGAGGCGATCGATTTAGAGACAATTGCCTCCCGTTGTCAAGTGGTTTTCTTGGGTTTACCCAATGGTTTAGCCTGTGATTTAGCCCCTCCTTTGATCGCTAAAGGGTGTAAAGTGTTGGATCTGTCGGCAGATTATCGTTTTACTAGCCTAGAAACCTATAGTAAATGGTATGGCAAGGAACGTCAGGATCAAGCGATCGCATCTAAGGCTGTGTACGGTTTACCGGAACTTTATCGGGAAGATATTAAAAATGCCTCTTTGATCGGTTGCCCCGGATGTTATCCTACTGCTAGTTTAATGGCGATTTCTCCCCTGTTAAAACAGGGTTTAATTGTCCCGGAAACCACGATTATTGATGCCAAATCGGGAACTTCGGGGGGAGGAAGACAAGCTAAGATTAATATGTTATTGGCAGAAGCAGATAGTTCGATCGGGGCCTATAATGTAGCGGGAAAACACCGTCATACTCCTGAAATCGAGCAGATTTGCAGTCATTTAGCCGGTCATGAGGTGCGCGTCCAGTTCACTCCCCATTTAATGCCTATGGTTCGGGGTATCCTGTCCACAGTCTATGCAACTTTGCGGGATCCCAATCTGGTGCGGGATGATTTGATCACTATCTACAATGCTTTTTATCGCGCTTCTCCCTTTGTCAAAATCCTACCGGGGGGAGTCTATCCGCAAACTAAATGGGCCTGTGGTACTAATTTATGTTATCTCGGTATTGAAGTGGATCCGAGAACCGATCGAGTGATAGTGATGTCAGCGATCGATAATTTAGTTAAGGGACAATCGGGACAAGCGGTACAATGTCTCAATCTCATGATGGGTTGGGAAGAATCCCTTGCTTTGCCGCAAATGTGTTTTTATCCTTAAAAATTCGGCTCTCTTGGATATTGGGTAAAAAATGTTCAAGATGTTACATTATGGGCGCAAGCGTTGCGTCCCTACATTCCAGCCGGTGTGATTAGTAGGGGCCTATAGCGTAGGCCCTCCCTTCGATAAGATTCGCTGATCACCATAACCTCTTAGCCAATCAATTCTAGAAACCCTGACTTACCCGACTGGGATCACCTAGAAAGGCCCTTGGCGGAATCGATCCTTTAGTGGCTTCCGGGAGAATTTGCCAGTGTTGATCTAAAGCTTGTAAAACTCGATCCTGCTGATTTCTGAATCCCTCGATATTGCTACTACCGGCATTCATGATTACAAACCAAACTTTACCCCTTTCTTGGGTGGGAATTTCTCCGGCTAAAGCACTAACTTGGGCCAAAGTTCCAGTTTTAATCATCACTCCTTTGGGAATGGCGCGCCACTGCATAGTTCCTTTGGTATCGCGTCCCCCCACCGGAAATAAATCGGCGACTTTGATCGGTTGATTGGCTAACTTGCGATCCAATGCTTTAAGAATCTCAATAACTGCTCGGGGAGACAAGCGATTTTCTACCCCCAATCCCGAACCATTAATTAATTGAATTTCCTCCGCTCCTACCCCAGTAATTTTAGTATTAATTGCGTCCACTGCCGCCGGGCCACCGAGCAGCTCCGCTAACATTTCTGACATGACGTTATTACTATAAATATTCATCTGACGCAACAGTTCCGTTAAAGTCAAGGACTGATGGCCCAACAATAATCGGGCATTTTCGGGGCGAATTTGACTGGCTCGAACCATGCCCAAAATCTTCACCTGTGGGGCTTGTGTGCCGCTAGGAAGGCTTTTAAAAGCTTTTTGGGTTTCTTTTGACCATTTTGATTGATCAAGCCCAATTTTCAGCAATTGTCCCGCTTTGAGGGGATCGGTTTGAAAATTCATGGCGAATTTACCCGTAACGATCAGATCGCCTTTGACCTGACGGATGCCTAATTGATGGAGGCCATTGCCCACTGCGATCGCTTCTTCCCAGACAAATAGAGGATCCCCTTCCCCTTCAATAATTAAATCTCCCTCTAACACCCCGTTTTTTACCTCTCCCGTGCTGTAAAAACGAGTAGCAAAACGATGATCGAGAGGCCAGGTTTCCACGGCGGCGAGAGTAGTGGCGATTTTAGTCAAAGAAGCCCCCGAAGCGGGCAGATTACCCTGATGATCAGCTAAATCAGCCCATTCCGTCTCAATTAAGACCCGTTGTTGACTAGAGTTTAAACCTTTTTTAGTCAAGTCTTGCAGATAATCGGCCACGATCGCCGCCACCCGGGGATCGGGAGCGGTGGGAAGGTGGAAAATAGGTTGATTTTGCCAAGAAATTAGGGGAATATTGGCGATCGGTTGGGATTGCCCCCCCAACCAACCCAAGAGAAAGCCGAAAACTGCCAAATTAAAAACTGAGAACATCTTTTCCTTAATCGCAATGATGCCTTATTGTATAGAAATGATTGGTAATTTTTAACAATTGCTCGATCAGAAAACACTAATCCTCGATCGGCCAGCTTTTGTCAAGAGCTGCCGCTCAACTTATTAAAGATTTCTATCCCACTGACTCAATGGCAGAAACGGCATTAAATCGGGCAAGAATCGCGGTAGATGCGATGGGAGGTGACCACGCTCCCAACGAGATTATCGCGGGATCGATGCGAGCTTCCGAAGAATTAGATGTAGAAGTATTATTAGTCGGCGATTCTGAACGGATTGAGGCTTATTTCCAGCATCATCCCCGTCCCAAGAATCTCACGATCGTCCACGCGGAGGAAGTGGTGGCTATGGACGAAGAGCCGATCACCGCTATCCGTCGCAAACCAGCGGCCTCGATTAATGTGGCCATGGATTTAGTCAAACAAAATCGCGCCGATGCGGTGGTGTCCGCCGGTCACTCCGGGGCAGCCATGGCGGCAGCGTTACTGCGTTTAGGTCGTTTAAAAGGAATCGATCGCCCGGCGATCGGTGCGGTGCTGCCGACGATGTTAGCGGGTAAATCGGTGATTATCCTCGATGTCGGGGCGAATGTGGACTGTAAACCCAAATATTTGGAGCAGTTTGCCCTAATGGGGACAATTTACAGTAAATACGTTATGGGTGTTGAAGATCCGAAAGTCGGTTTACTCAATATCGGCGAAGAAGCCAGCAAAGGTAACGATCTCGCCCTAAAAACCTACGAATTATTGGAAAATAACCAGCAAATTCCCTTTATCGGCAATGCTGAAGGCCGGGATGTGCTATCGGGACAATTTGATGTGATCGTCTGCGATGGTTTTGTTGGTAATGTCCTGTTAAAATTTGCCGAAGCGGTGGGAGGAGTTATCCTACAAATTCTCAAAGAGGAATTACCTAGGGGGATACAGGGTAAAGTGGGGACGGCTTTAATTAAACCCAATCTGAAACAGATCAAACAACGCATGGATCATGCGGAACATGGTGGTGCGCTGTTATTTGGAGTCGATGGGGTCTGTGTGATCAGTCACGGCAGTTCCCAAGCGCCTTCGATTTTTAATGCCATCCGACAGGCGAAAAATGCCGTCGATAATCGCGCTTCTGAGCGCATTCAAGCCTACAATGACCACCATCATCAATTAAAAAAGTTGTCGGTGAACGGTGAAGATTAAGCCGTCAGCCTTTTGCTGTTATCAGTAAACAGTAATCAGTGAAAAGACAGTAGGAAACTGCTATTTAATACTGCTCACTTAATACTCAAATCTGGTAACTGATGACTGACCCACTGATGACTGACATCATCAATTAAAAAAGTTGTCGGTGAACGGTGAAGATTAAGCTGTGAGTCATCTTGAAGCGGTCAGGAGACAGGAGACAGGAGACAGGAGACTATTTTTATTTATTCTTCCCACTTCCCCACTTCCCCACTTCCCACTTCCCACTTCCCACTTCCCACTTCCCACTTCCCACTTCCCACTTCCCACTGATAACTGATAACTGATAACTGATAACTGATAACTGATAACTGATAACTGATAAGGGGGACTATTTTGAACGGATTCGGGGCAGGAGTCGCTATAACTGGATGTGGATCGGCCACACCGGAGCAATTTCTCAGTAATGAAGAACTCAGCCAAATTGTCGAGACTTCCGATGAGTGGATTAAAAGTCGTACAGGCATCGGTAAACGCCATTTAGCGGATCAATCGGTGTCTTTGAGTCAATTAGCAGCCCAAGCGGCGATTAAGGCTCTAGAAATGGCTCAGGTGTCGCCTAGGGACATCGATCTGATTCTCTTGGCTACTTCTACCCCCGATGATCTGTTCGGTAGTGCCGCCCAAGTTCAAAGTCAGATCAAGGCCAATCGGGCGATCGCTTTTGATCTCACCGCCGCCTGTTCGGGTTTTCTGGTGGGATTAGTCACCGCCACCCAGTTTATCCGTACTGGTACTTACCGCAATGTCTTGGTTATCGGGGCCGATGTTCTCTCCCGTTGGCTGGATTGGAACGATCGCGCTACCTGTGTCCTCTTTGGAGATGGGGCAGGGGCGGTGGTTTGTCAAGCAAATGAGACAAAAGATAACATTCTCGGTTTTGAACTCCATAGCGACGGCAGCCAGAATGGTTCTCTCAATCTCGCCTATGAGGGGGAAGAATTGCCCCTTAAGGAGGGCGTAAGCGTTCAAAAAGGGACCTATAAGCCCCTAAGGATGAACGGACGGGAAGTCTATCGTTTTGCCGTGGCGAAAGTGCCAGAGGTCATCGAAAAAGCTCTCTATCGAGCTAATTTAACCACCAGTGATATCGATTGGTTAGTTTTGCACCAAGCTAATCAAAGAATTATGGACGCGGTGAGCGAGCGCCTGAAACTGCCTCCGGAAAAAGTGATCAGCAATCTCAGCGAGTATGGCAACACTTCCGCAGCCTCGATTCCTCTAGCCCTCGATGAAGCTGTCAGGAGTGGTAAGGTCAAAAAAGGTGATATTATTGCTTCTTCTGGCTTTGGTGCCGGTTTAACTTGGGGTGGGATTATCTTCCGTTGGGGAGATTAATTCAGTAAACAGTAAACAGTAAACAGTAAACAGTAAACAGTAAACAGTAAACAGTAAACAGTAAACAGTAAACAGTAAACAGTAAACAGTAAACAGTAAACTAAAAACTCACATCTGATAACTAAAAACTCACATCTGATAACTAAAAACTCACATCTGATAACTGATAACTGATAACTGATAACTGATAACTGATAACTGATAACTGATAACTGATAACTGATAACTGATAACTGATAACTGATAACTGACCCAAACACATCTATCTATCTATTTTAAGAACTTATGAAAACAGCGTGGATATTCCCAGGACAAGGATCGCAAGCGTTAGGAATGATTGGAGATTTAGCGGAAAGTGCGCTTGGCCAAGAGAGATTAGAAATAGCAGAAAGAATCCTCGGTTGGTCGGTCCTGGAAAAATGTCAAGGGGATGAAGAAACCCTATCTCGTACTCTTTATACCCAACCTTGTTTATTTGTGGTGGAGAGTATTTTAGCGGATTTGTTGCAAGAAAAAGGTCATTTTCCCGATCTAGTTGCCGGTCATAGTCTCGGTGAATATTCGGCTTTGTATGCGGCCAGGGTGTTTAATTTTGAAACAGGATTAAATCTAGTTCAAAACCGTTCCCGTTTGATGGATGCGGCCGAAGGTGGTAAAATGGTCGCCTTAATGAAATTTGATCGCACCAGTCTAGAGACAGTGATTAATCAGACGGAAAATGTAGTTATTGCTAATGATAATAGTGCCGAACAAGTGGTGATTTCTGGGACTCCTGAAGCGGTGGATTTGGTATTAGGTCAAGTGAAAGTTAAGCGGGTTATGCCCTTAAAAGTATCCGGTGCTTTTCACTCTCCCTTGATGGAAAATGCTGCTATTCAGTTTCAGCAGATTTTAGAATTAGTTAATTTTCGGTCTGCAAAAGTTCCCGTTATTTCTAATGTTAATCCTAGCCAACCGATCACCGATGCGGAGGAATTAAAAAGTTATCTCATTCAGCAGATGACTAGCTCCGTAAGATGGCGAGAAATTATCTTAAAATTGCTGGATGTGGGTGTGGAAAAAGCGATCGAAGTGGGACCAGGTAAAGTTTTAACTGGTTTAATTAAACGAACTGTTCCTGCAATTGAGTTAGAAAATATCAGTCAATTAGCCGATATATCCAAGGGTAACGAAGATGTTAAATTGCAGGGTTCATTAATTGGTGTTGGTTAAATTATCTAGCAACATTTTCGACAAAGGAAGTAAATTGATGGATACCTAAGGTTTGCGGCAAAAAGTTTTTCGGTGGGGGTAGGGTGTGGGGTGTGGGGTTTTACCAGTTTTGAGGTGGCCAATTACCTAATTTTCAGGGAAAAAGTGCCTAAATTTCCCCCCGATCACTCCCATATCCAGTAATTTTTAATTGACAAAAGGTCTAAAAGTCTTACCCAACAAGGTTTTTAGCTTTATTCAGCAAACCCTAGGTAGCGGTAAAAATAGCGGCCTGGGCGGGAATGGCACTGAAAACGGCACAAGTCACCGGGGGAAGGCAAAGGGCTTTTAGCAGTTGATTAGTCATTTTTGATTGATTGCAAGTTTAAGAATGGGGAAAAACTGCTATTTATACCCCATAAATCATTGCTTAATAGTAATAAGCATCATAATCCTACCCCCCCCCGAATTTGTCAAGTATTCTCCGTTTTTTATTGATGAATCCGGAAAAAAGCCCATCAGGGAGAGAGTGGAAGGGTTCGCCAAGGAAACATCCCAAATTAATCGGTAATGATTAAGATTGCGCTATTTTAGGGGTTAGGGGGGATCAAAACGTCCTAATCTTAGCGGGTACTGCTATAAAATAAGAGCATGAAAACTGACACGATTTTTTATCAACTCTTTCAATCTTTCCCCTCTATCTTCTTTGAATTAATTCAACTCCCTATCAACGAAGCCAATAACTACCGCTTTGACTCAGTGGAAGTCAAA
>NZ_JADBSA010000290.1:0-2974 GCF_020246945.1 Microcystis sp. M113S1
ACGAGTAAAACTTTCTAGGAAATAAGGTTGAACATGAGATTTTTTCGACTTGTTCAAAGTGGCCGGAGGGCATTCGGACACTCAAAATGGACGGGTCGGAAGGCATAAGACTACCGCTAAAGTAGCAGTATCCTTCCTGTGAAGCGTCAACCCCGTTGACGCGACCACCCTAAAAAAGTGGCGTGGTGAGGAATCGCCGTCCGTTTTACGGCGGCGAGGATGTCAATTCTCTTGAATTTACCTCATCTTCTGCATCGGCTGCAATCTTTAACGATAAAACCACATTTGAGGCGGCGGCATCGATTGCTGGTAATTTAGCACTTGAGACATTTGATAGCTTTACTGGTCCAATATTGCAATTATCTTCATTGGGTATCACCTTTAATCCGATGAATGCTGGTATTCAGCCTCATTCTATCTTGGCTAATTGTCCCGGACCTACTTTTAGTTCTCCCAATGCTCTTGTTAATAATAACGCTTGTAGTTTTCCTGGAAGGGGCAGTATAGTATTCCAGCCAATGAATCCCTCCAATGGTATTGTTGGAGTTGGCTTTTTTAATACTGGTGGCGATGATACGCTACAATTATCTGCTTTTGATGCTTCCAACAATCTAATTGAGCAAGCTACAGTTTCAGGTAGCAATCTTAACCCAAACTCGTTTAAGTTTTTAGGAATTGTCACATCTATTCCTGCATCTCGTATCGAAATATCTCCCGTTGGTGGTAATGGACTTTTTTCAATTGATAATTTACAAGTGGCAACTAAATCGATCCAGTCTGTTCCCGAACCTTCTATAATTCTAGGATTAGTAACACTAGGATTAGGTGCATTGTTTTCTAAAAAGCATAAACAAGACGACAATAACGATGATTAATTGATGTTTGGAGGGGACGTGAGCGATAGCATTTACGTCTCTTTTTACTAATTTTGTTGTAATTGCAGTTTCTAACGACACAAAAGCAAATCATAAAACGCTCTTTTCCTCTTGTGCTGATTGTAAAACATCTAAGTATAATGCTCGATTAATCCGAAAGCCAGCTTGAGATATTAAATCATCCATTAACGGCTTAATTGCTGTAATTAATCCTCGACGTTTTGCTATTAGTAAAATTCCTAAAACGCCAATTACATTCAGTCCTAAACTCAGTGCTTTTTTTCTGCCTGGATTTTCATCCATAATTACCCTATCAGCACCCAAAGCAATTGCCAAGGCGATTGTTTCTGATTCTCCTCGATGTAATTCATGATTTAATTGTTCAAATAATGAACGATTTTCTAACGTCCTTTTTTCAATCCAAGATAAAGTTGTAACTTCTATTGTTCCGGGGACAGCATAACCTACATGGGTCATTTCTTCATAAACGGCTGATGGAATGATAATTGTTCCATAAATATCATGTAGCAAATTGACATAACCGATAGCAGACAAACTGGTAATAGGAGAAGTATTACTAACAACGATCACAAATCCCCCAATCGATTTAAAGTTTGTAACTCTAATTGAAAATCTGCAACATCGTAATTAACACAAATATCTCTTTTGGCTAATTCTTGACGAAATTCGATTAAAGATAAACCCGCAAAATCAGCAGCTTTAGCACTGCTAATGTGATAATCTTTAAACATAATAATAGCTAGGTCAAGCTTCAGTAAATTTTCTGTTTTACCAGTAGCTTGTATCATCTCGTTAGAAATAACAATACTCATGATAAGTCGATTGAATTGAGTGGGCAAATATGTCAATATTAATTATTATATTATAGCCAGACAATCCATAATAGCGGCCAAATTCCCATGGCTGACCCCGATGATAAGGCTGTAGTCATCTCCCTACCTTAACTGATGACAAAATAACTTGATTCTCCGAATAACTTGAGAAAAGTTGCTCAAAATATAGCCTCAGCAACATAAATCGGCTTATCCCTAGGTAAATCCTTGCAGGAGTGGCATTGTACCAGATATTTTCTCTCTGCTCGATTTATTTAATAAGCTCTGCTGATGAATAAAAAAAAAAAATAAACAGAGCTTAGGATTATTCGCCTCTACAATCTAAGCATCATCCCTAACCAGTGCTAAATTTTCTGACATCTCAGCTTGATTAATGGTTTTGCTGTCTTTAGAGACAGTTTTCTCCACTATTCGCTTACTTATCAACTTTATCTAACTCGAACTAAGTTTCGGGTCGATATTCCCTATCAACTCTCTACCGTCTTTTTCACACGAGGTATATCATGGCTATTCTTTACGTTAAATCCAGTTCAACAGGTAATGGTTCCGCTTGGAACAATGCTTATGGCAGTTTAGCCAGCGCGCTAACTGCAAAACTGTGTGAGAAAATTAATAACGTTTTAGGCTTGATTTCTGGATTTACCCTTGCAACTGCTGGAATGCTTCTTGTTAATTCTAATCCTGCTTCAGCTTCACAGTTATGGAATTGGTATTTTGATGGAGGGAGTGAGAGAGAGGGTTATGCGAGCGGCTCTGGAACTTTTACAACGGATGATATGAATACTAACGGCTTTTATGTTATTACTGGGATAACTGGACGTTCCATGGGACGCAATATAACCGCTCTTGCTTCCTTTGGGGAAAATAAACTTCGTTCTTCACATCCTCAAACTTTAAGTTTTAGCTTCTTTACTGGATGTTACACTGGAGATTGCATACACTTGATCTACTATGTAGATGACAATTATCCAGTTGCCTTTAGAAACTATGCAATCTACGACGGAAACCCACATTATCAAGCAACGAGAGTAGGTTTTTTTGCTATTAACGTCTCCCCTCCCCCACCTCCACCACCCCCGATTTCCGTTCCCGAACCTAGTAACCTTATCGAAAATTTGGGTTAAAACCCCGTCGTTTTACGACGGCTTTTCTTGATCTTTAATAGAGCATCTGAGAACTTCCAGGGTTGCACCTCTCAGTTATCAGTTATCAGTTATCAGTTATCAGTGGGTAAGTCATCAGTTA
>NZ_JADBSA010000291.1:0-6040 GCF_020246945.1 Microcystis sp. M113S1
CATTATAGAGACCGAGACTTAGTTGGATTAACTGTCTTGAAAGCTTCGGATTTTAACAGTGGAGATAGTGAAAATAAAATTAATGGCTCTGAAAATCCTGAAATGGGTTGACAATTTGGTCAGGGTGGGTTAGGATACCACGAGTTAACAGCAAATTCGTTTATGGCTGACTTCCAACTAACCACTCCTATCGCCTTCCTGATTTTTAATCGACCTGATACGACGGCGAGGGTATTTGAAGCTATCCGTCAGGCTAAACCACCTAAGTTATTAGTGGTTGCCGATGGTCTCCGTCCAGATAGAGCCGATGATATTGAAAAGTGTAAGGCGGCTCGTGCTATTATTGATGGAGTTGATTGGGATTGTGAGGTATTAACGAATTATTCGGATGTAAATTTAGGTTGTAAGAGTCGGGTTTCCAGTGGATTAAACTGGGTTTTTGATACAGTTGAAGAAGCAATTATTCTTGAAGATGATTGCCTACCGCACCCTAGTTTTTTTCAATTTTGTGAGGAACTGTTAGAATACTACAGGCATGACCAGAGAATTATGGTGATATCGGGAGATAATTTTCAGTTTGGGAGAAAGCGCACGGAGTACAGTTACTATTTTTCTCGCTATAATCATATTTGGGGTTGGGCAAGTTGGAGGCGAGCCTGGCAATATTATGATCTTAAAATGAAGCTATGGCAAGAAATTAGTGATGGTAGCTGGCTTGAGTCTATTTTAGGAGAAACTCAGGCGGTGAAATACTGGACGAAGATTTTTCAAACTGCTTATGATAATAAAGTCGATAGTTGGGATTATGGATGGACATTTGCCTGTTGGATTCAGAATGGTCTAACTATCCTTCCTAATGTAAATTTAGTTAGTAATATTGGATTTGGTGCGGATGCTACCCACACCAGCAGAGCCATTCAATCTGTTGTCAATAACCCAGTGAGGGAAATGTCCTTCCCTCTACAACATCCACCCTTCATCACTCGTCATTTTGAGGCGGACAGGTTCACTTGGGAAAATATTTATAGACCCCAGATAAGTTTGTTATTTAAGTTGAAATCCAAAATTTTGAAATTGTTAGGAGATACTTAATTATTCGTGCTAAAGATGAAACGAGATTTCTGCGTTATTTATAATTACCAAATAGATACCAATCTGGTTATGGAAGTGAAAAAATGAGATGACGATATTATCTTTACCTCTATTGCTCAGCTAACGCTAAATACTCAAAAAATGCCCTCTGGTTTATGTATTTATGCCACCAAAAAATCAAGATAAACTCAGTCAAACAACAAAATCTACAAAATAGACATTTATATCATGAAATTTCTGGCATCTGTTCATAATACACTACAATATCTTTACCTAAAATGTCGGATGAATGCCCCCGCTACATTTTTCGACAAGATACTCACCTTTGCGGGGGATGAAATCCGACCAGAATATCAACTTGTGGAACAAGAGTTCAAAAAACATTAAGCACTAGAACTCATCAATGTCCCAATTGTCAAACAGTCTTAGATAGGGATCATAATGCAGCAATAAATATTCTTAAAAAAGGGTTGAAATATTTGGGAAATCATCTCAACGGTACTGTGGAGACATTGAGAATCTAAGCTGTCTCGTTGAACAAGGAATTTCCGATAGTGATAGGTCAAGAATCCCCCGTCACAGCGTAGCTTGACGGTGGGAGTATGTCAAAGAAATAAATTCTTATCTGAATCTAAAATAATGAAAAGTATTGTTCGCTGGCTAAATAGTAGAAGTATTGCTAAACAAATGAAAATATATTCGTACCTAATAAATGGACGAAAACCTTGGTCAACTGGCTATAGTTTGTTTAAAGAAAATATAATTAGAAAATCTATCAATGATTCCTTGACAATAGATATTTTTCAAAATAGCTTGCAGCTGCCAAAGCAATATGGAGAATTTTTGGATGAGCGAGTTGTTGAATATCCTTGGTTGATTTCACGAATTAGTCAGGGAGAAGGAAAGCTACTCGATGCAGGATCTGTTCTTAATTTTGCCTATCTTTTAGAGAATCCAAAACTTAAGAACAAAAATATTACTATAATGACTTTAGAGCCTGAAGGGAACTGTTATTGGTGGAAGAAGATATCTTATCTTTTCGGAGATTTGCGTAAGATTCCAATTAAAGATGATTGGTTTGACGAGGTGGTGTCAAGTTCTACGATTGAACACATTGGTATGGATAACTCAATCTACTCATCAAATCCAACTTTTAGAGAGAACAAATGTCTAGATTATTTACAGGCTGTATCAGAATTTAAGAGGGTGACTAAACCAGGAGGGAAAGTTTACATTACCGTACCTTACGGTCAGTACACTGATTTTGGCTGGTATCAGCAGTTTAATGCTGAAATGATTGACTTGTTAATTGATACTTTTGCTCCGGCAAAGCTGATTGAAACTTATTTCTGCTATGAGTCAGGTGGATGGTCAATAAGCGATAAACAGTATTGTCAGAAATTTCAAGGTTTTAATATTCATGAAACCAAATACTTTAATCCTAATAGTACGAAAGATTACGATTCTGATTATGCGGCCTGCAGCCGTGCGATCGCTGCTTTAGAGTTATGGAAATAATCTGATATGTCTACTAAATTTACTCATACTTGGGAACAAGCAGTTCGTTGGCTTAGAGAGCAGCCAGAAAAACAAGAACTGGTACGTTGCTGTTATTACGACGATCCGTTGGAGTTAGCAGCAGAAAGATTTAGTAACAGTGAAGAATGGCTTGCAGTTAAAAATCTATTGAGTCAATATATACCGGGAAAAGTATTAGATTTGGGTGCAGGTCGAGGAATTTCCAGTTATGCTTTTGCTAAATTGGGATGTTCCGTTACTGCCTTAGAACCAGATTCTAGTCCGCTGGTTGGCGCTCAAGCCATCCAATCTTTAGTTGACAGCACTCAGTTACCTATTCAAATTATTCAAGAATATGGAGAAACCTTACCCTTTGAGGACAATACTTTTGACATCGTTTATGGACGAGCGGTACTTCATCATGCCCAGGATTTAAAAAGACTCTGTCAAGAAGCAGCACGAGTCTTAAAACCTGGAGGAGTATTGATAGCAACTCGTGAACATATTATCTCAAAAAAGGAAGACTTACCACTCTTTTTAGCGTCACATCCTCTACATTTCTTATATGGCGGAGAGAATGCTTATTTGCTGCAAGAATACCTAGAAGCTATCGAGACAGCCAGACTAAAACTGCAAAAAGCAATCGCTCCCTTCGACAGCGTAATCAACTATGCACCGATGACCCAACAGGACTTTTCAAACTTAATTAAATCTGTCCTAGCTCCTATTATTGGTGACAAATTAGGCAACTGGCTGGCTAACAATGAAACTTTACAAAAGTTTTGTGGTTGGTATCAATCTCAAAAGTCAGACACTCCAGGTCGTCATTATTCATTTATTGCTATCAAACCCTGAGATTAATATCTTGAAAACTGTTCTTATTACTGGTGTTACAGGATTTATTGGGCGGTATATAGCTCGCGAATTCGCCCAAGCTGGGTGGTCTGTTGTCGGTTTGGGAACCCGTCCTCCAGAAAACGCGCCAACTCAATATCTCTTGGGTTATTATCAACTCACTCTACCTTCCCCTGATTTAGCCATACTGATCGAACAACTACAGCCACAGGTCTGCATCCATTGTGCTGCAAGGGCATCAGTTGCTCTTTCAGTAAGTGAACCAAAAGCAGATTTTACCGATGGAGTAGTTGTTACTTTCAACTTATTAGATGCACTTCGCCTTCATGCACCTCAATGCCGAGTTATTTATCTTTCTAGTGCTGCTGTTTATGGTAATCCCAAAACTTTACCTATTAATGAAAGTCATTCCCTCAATCCTATTTCACCCTATGGCTACCATAAGCTAATCTGTGAACAACTTTGCCAGGAGTTTTTCCAAGTTTATGGCTTACTCACAGCTACAGTACGCATCTTTTCTGCCTATGGTCCGGGATTGAGGCGACAAGTTGTCTGGGATATCTGTCATAAGGCTCTGACAAACCCCGTTCTCAATCTACAGGGAACAGGTAATGAAAGTCGTGACTTTATCCATAGTCGAGATATAGCCAAAGCTCTCTACCTCTTAACAGAGAAAGCTCCTTGTCACGCCGATGTTTATAACTTGGCAAGTGGAACAGAAACCTCTATTAAGGAGTTAGTTAACTTGATACTAGAACATTTGAAACTCGATATTCCTGTACATTTTGATGGTACAATACCTATTGGCAATCCCTTAAACTGGAAAGCTGATATAAATTGTCTCAAAAAACTTGGGTTTCTTCCTGAAGTAACTCTTGATAGAGGAATCAGTGTCTATACTCAATGGTGTCGTGCGGAGCTAATGGGATGATAAAAACCTTAAATATTGGTATTCTGATGCAAGCTGATGATAACTGGATGGGGGGGATTATTTATATTAAAAATCTTGTCAAATCTATTGCCGAGTTACCCGCCAATAAAAGGGAGCATATTAAGCTATATTTATTTATTGGTTCTAATCTCAAAAAAAGCTATTATGAAGAACTGGAAAATCTAGTGGAACAAATATACATAACTAATTGTATAAAGCCCTCTTTTTTGAATCGATTATTATGGAAAGTCGGTCAAAGTGCTTCTTGGCTAAGGGATAGAAGGTTGATAAAACTTTTAGAAAGTAAAGAAATAGACTTTGTATATCCTGTTTCAATAAAGTGGGGTATTTACTGGGAGTTTAATTGCGGTTGGTCAACTTGGATTCCAGATTTTCAACATAAATATCTACCCTCATATTTTTCTGCCAAAGAAATAAAAAGCCGTGATAAAGCATTTGAATATTTATCTAACAATTCGTTAAATATAGTCTTTAGCAGTGAAAGTGCTTTGAGCGATTTTGCCGCTTTTTACCCTGAATCTAAAGCTCAGAAATTTGTATTAAGTTTTAGAACGATACCCAATCAAGACTGGTTTGAAAATCATTTAGCTCCAACATTAGTTCAGGAAAAATATAATCTTCCAAACAAGTTCTTTTTGGTTAGCAATCAATTTTGGATACACAAAAATCATAAGCTTATCATAGAAGCACTTATCTTATTGAAAAGAACAAATGTCAAGCCCGTAGTTGTGTGTACTGGTAAACTTTATGATAGCCGATTTCCTAAGTATGGAGAAGAAATAAAAAATTCAATTGAAAAAAACTCTTTAAGCGATCAATTTATAATTCTTGGATTAATTCCACGTTGGGATCAGATTCAACTCATGAGGAGATCGTTAGCAGTGATTCAGCCTTCATTGTTTGAAGGATGGAGTACAGTAGTAGAAGATGCTCGAGTGTTAGGTAAAACAATATTATTATCAGATATTTCTGTCCACAAAGAGCAAAATTCTCCCAGGGCTATATTTTTTCAACCAGATTCTTCACAAGAGCTTGCCAATCACCTTGAATTATTAACTACTAAGCTTATGCCTGGACCAGATTTAATATCTGAATCAGAAGCGCGAACCAACAATAAAATAGAATGCCAAACTTATGCAGAACAATTTCTGAATATTGTCCAAACAATTGTTTCCTAGTTGGAAACTAAATCAATTTCTCTTTGGTGCTATGACGGCAACAAGCGATCGCCGAAAAGGATTTCATCTGCTGCTACCTGCCATAAAAAAACTCAGCCAGTGGGAAATATGGCAGCATAAATTAGAGTTAGTGGTCTTCGGGGCTTCTGAACCGGTTAATCCGCCTGATTTTGGACTGAAAACCCATTATTTAGGCAGATTAAATGATGACATTTCCCTAGCTTTAGTCTATGCCGCCGCCGATATTTTTGTCGCTCCCTCAATTGAGGATAATCTTCCCAATACAGTCATGGAAGCTCTCGCCTGTGCCACTCCCTCTGTTGCCTTTAAAATTGGTGGAATGCCTGATATGATCGAACATCAAGAGAATGGTTATCTGGCCCACCCCTTCGAGGTGGAAGACTTGGCACTGGGAATTAATTGGGTATTAGAAGATACAGAAAGG
>NZ_JADBSA010000292.1:0-3870 GCF_020246945.1 Microcystis sp. M113S1
AGAGCTTTATTGTAAACTAATCTTACACAGCCCAAGGTGCGCCGCAATAGCGACTCTTGTTCTGGTGTGGGGTAAAATCGAAACGAATAGGCTTTTTCTATGTCTCACATTTTAGAATATATTTGGTAAATGCGCTAGTATTTAACAGTAAAGCCGTCGTAGAACGACGGGCTTTCAGACCCAAAATTTTCGATGAACACACCTGAACAACGATCTTTTAGCTACCAAATATTGCAAATATTAAAGGCAACCGATAACTCTTAAGCTACTGTCCCTACCAAAAGATGAAGCAGCATAACGGCTAAGTTAGCTTGCTTTCGCCACCGATTACCCCAACCACTTCATCTCAGACACCTCATCGATTGCTCTCATCAACAAACTTCCTAAAATCTCTTTAGCCTAAAGCATCTACATACTCAACATCCTTATCTGACCAAATCTGTATTTCTTCATAACCAAAATCATAGTCATCGATGGTAAAAGTGCGATCTTCCCACTTAATGGGACAGTCTAGATTCAAGACACCGCGACAAGAACCAATTATTTTTCCTTGACTATCGTAAACTTCTAGAAATTTCGTTTCCTGATCCCAACCATCATCAACATATCCATTAAGGAGGATAGAATAACTGCTCTCCTCATTAACAGTAGTTCTCACTACATAAATATTCACTAATCGTGTTTGAGACGTTAAGTAATGATGGTTAAAGGAATCAAGTACATTGATCGGGATAGTGGAAGGTAACCTTTTTACCCTAACAAAATCTAACGTCGGCTGATATTCTTCGGATTCAGAATTTAATTCTAACGATCCTAACTCTAGATATCCTATACAGTTAGGAGATTCGAGTAACCAAGGAAACAATGTCCCGTCTTTTTCCAACTGGCGAAGTTGAGGGATGAAAGTTTCTTCGTAGAATTGTTTGATACGAGAATGGGAAATAGACATGGAATTTTCGTTGATAGTAAATTTAGAAATAGATACGGCGTTCTCGTTGATTGGGGGTTTGGAAATAGATACAGAGTTCCCAGCCTTGCAAAGAATATATCTATGTTCATGGTCATCAAAATATGACCACATTCTCCTCATCGTATTATTAGCTGGATTATACTTATGATCAATATCATTCACTCCAGGAACGAACCAAGCTGACCAATTACCATTAAACCAACGGATTTGATACGCTATTACCTTTCCACCCAATATTTCTTGATCAATCTGCAAAGAGAGTCCTTGATACCATCTAGAACATCTTTGAGGTGGGGAAACAATCTCTAGACAAATATCCTGGGTAAAAATTTCATACGAAATGTAATCTCCGATGGGATTACTAGACATCAAAATACTCCTAACTACTATTTCTTAAGGTGATAGCCTGTTGGTACAGGCGACATATGTTTTCTAATCCCCTTGATCAACCTAAGTTTGATATTTCTAAGCCTACTAAGAAGTTACTTGCAAACTGCTGTCATGATCCAGATTTAGCCAGCTAACGGCTAAGTTATGCTTGGTGCTGAGTTTGGTTGCTTTCCATATATTGACGTAAAACCTTGTTTATTAGGGTTTTATACTCTTCTCCTTGAGCCTGAAACCACTGTTTCACATCTGGATCAAGCTGAACTAGGTTGTGTGCTTGATCTGCTGGAATACGTAAAGTAGCTCGTTCAAAAAATTCATCTGTCAGCGGCGGAATATCTGAGTAGTCGATATTCTCTTCTGACCTTGACTCTAAAGCTGCCCAATTAGTACGAGAGGTACTGTTCAAATCGTTTCTGCTCATAACGGTTGGCTCTTCGCGCTGAAATGATTCGGGTTACATTTTTTTGACGTTCCGTCCAGACTACTACTGCTATTCCAGAACCGAGAAAACCGATCCCAAACCAGCGATCTTCGCCATAGTCGAAACGATCATCTAGCTCAATCAGCATTTCTCCATCAAACATCGTGGGAACATCAGCAAAATCAATCTCATGTTTACGAATATTTTCAATATTTTTCGCTTCGTCCCACTCAAATTGCATGAAGAATTAAGGTATGCCAGACTGAACTAATTTCTTTCATTATCACACATTTGGCTGAAATGGGTTTATTCTTTGCTGGAAATCGATTGCCACCAAAAGTATAGACTCTCAGCCAGAAGATAGATAGCTGAAAATAATTGCCATACTAACACCATAGATGCAAATGATACCAATTTTAGTTGCAATTGGGAATGAACCAACTAGGGCAAATATTATGATCGCAACACCTATAAGGAGTGCGAATATGGCTTTAACTCTCTTCATTCGGAACTCTCAAAGACTAGAACTAATACATACTAAATCAGCCTCTATGGTCATGCCATAAAGTCGTCCATGAAATCAGTGACACCTTCAGCAATACCATCCGTAATTTCATCTGGAAGTAAACCGACAGCCAACACAGCTATCCCAGTTCCTACTGCCGAGCCAAGAAATTTAGCTGCCCAATCACGAGTATCAGTAATACCTCCACAATCTTTACACTCGACATAATTTTTCTGGTTAGTTGGTTGAATGTTTTTGCTATTGCAGTGCGAGCATATGACTTGGTTAGCCATTTTTTCTCTCCTAAATGCTATGGCTGAATATCCAAACTATGCCACCATCAACAATCGAAGCAGCATAACGGCTTAGGCATCGTGTAAAGTGATTAGTCCTTTAACAATGCTCTAAATCCCGCCTGCTGAAAATGGGTATCGGCAGTCAGTGCGTCAATGATTCCTCGATCTTGCATCACGATGAATGATATACAGTCCACTAACCCCCATTCTTTGTCTCCTCGTTGCTTAAACAAATTGAATGCTAATCTGTATAGGCTATCGGTTAATAAAACGACTTCAACGCTGGGATCAGTTTCGAGGGATTCTAAAAGTTGGATTGCCGCCGCTCTGTATCTTTGCTTAGAAAGCGCATTACCTATTTCTAGCAAAATCACCTGAGTTGTCACCAAACGAGTGCTGTTACTCTCAATTTGATTAGCAAGCTCAACAGCCCATGCATGATTTTGATCGGTGACGGAGGATAACGCGATCGCAAAAGAAGTATCTAAAAAGACTTCAGTCATTATCAGAAAGAGTTTCCCCATATAAATATTGATCAATTTTTTCTGACCAATCAGGTTCACCCTGTAATTTTAAAGACTGAGCAGTTTTAAGAAACGTTTGAGGTGGTTTTACTTCATTGGGCAGAACACTTTCAACAACAATCCGCACCCTTGTCCCTGCG
Organism: Microcystis sp. M113S1; assembly: GCF_020246945.1. Lineage (NCBI taxonomy): Bacteria > Bacillati > Cyanobacteriota > Cyanophyceae > Chroococcales > Microcystaceae > Microcystis > Microcystis sp. M113S1. The sequence goes on from NZ_JADBSA010000292.1 coordinate 3,247, forward strand.
GCTAGGTTTAAGGGCACTTCTAGTTGAAAAGCTGTTCCGTCAAAAACGGCTTCGAGTTCTTGGAGCATTGTTTTTTAAAGGCTACGGATTGTTTTCAGTATAGCCTGACCTTTACCTTTAAGCGGCAAGAGCGGCAGCAGATAAACTTTGCAACGCTAAGATATATCAACTATCCGCTCCAATACGGAAACTTTCCTTATATTACGCTAAATACGCACTTTTAAAAGAATCTTTCCGTATATTACGCTCAAATGGAGTGATCGCAAGAAGTTTTCCGTATAATATTACGATAAGCGTGTTATGCCGATTAGTGTACTCTGTTATGAACCTTCCCCCACCCCGCAAACTCCTGGACGTAGTGCGAGAGACGATCCGCCTCAAACATTACTCCTACCGCACCGAACAAACCTATGTGGACTGGATCAAACGCTACCTGCTCTTCCATAACAAAAAACATCCCCGCGAGATGGGAGCAGAAGAAATCAAGAGTAACCTTTGGGGTGGTTGGGTTGCGCTTTTTCCAGCGAATTGAGCCATTTTCGCCCCAGTATTGTTGCGCTCAACCCAACCTACGCCGCTACTATCCTGACCTGCAAATTGGGGATATTCGTGCATGTCTACGAT
>NZ_JADBSA010000293.1:0-22687 GCF_020246945.1 Microcystis sp. M113S1
GGTCAACTACCTAATTTTCAGGGAAAAAGTACCTGAATTTTCCCCCTGATCACTCCCATGCCTGGTACTTTTTGATTGACAAAAAGTCTAAAAGTCTTACCCAACAAGGTTTTTAGATTTATTCAGCAGACCCTAAATAATTAGTCTTTAATAACCAGAATAACCAGATTTAGTATTATTGACTTATTGACTCCTGTGTGTGATGAAAACCCGATCATAAAATATCTCCTAGTATGGGTGATTAACACGGCTAAAATTCAAGCTTATATTATAACACCTTCTCGGCTAAAACTGATAAATTTAAACTATTTAAAATACGGGTTTTTATCGGTCTTTTTTCATCCCAAAATATCAAGGAGGAATAAAATTCTCTGCCTAGGGAAGAATTGAGAAGCTGTAAGGTTTTTTGAGCGGTATCTAAATCATCAAAGCTTAGGAAGTAAACAGTGTCATCGAAAATAACGGGTCGATTTTGATAGGGTAATACAAGGTTAAAATTAAGTTTTTTATAAAGTCCAGAAATGGCGATTTTAAAAGGTGAGAAGCTGTAAGAACCCACACCAAATATGCAAAAGTCTGGCTGATTTTGATAAACTTTGCTCTTTCTATCCAGAAAATAATTTTTATGATTAACTAAATATTGCCAAGTTTTTGGGGCTAGATACCGTATATTTTCTGTAGATTCACCGATAAACTTCTGAGTTACCAAAATGTATTTATTGATAACCGTTAGGCGATTTTGTGCTACATCTGAACCTTTAAGGAGAGGATAAAGATAGGTGGGTTCAAGATCAACGACTTCCTTTAAACCATTGACAAAAATTCCATTAACCAACTGCAATTCCATGACTTTTGAACAATCATGTTTAATCCCTGAACGCCATTTTTCTTGAGGATGCCGATGATATAAATATTCTAATCTAGTAAAAGTATTTAAATCTCTGACTAGGATATTATTTTGATAACCAATGCGCTGAAATTCTCCTTCCTCAAAACTATTGAAAACATCACAAAAATAATTTTCTGAATGAGAATCAAATTGACAAAACAGAAGACAAGCATCTACATTAGCTTGAAAATATTTTTGGGTATTGATCGGATAAATTGCCGAGTAAACGAGATTAATTTTGTGAGTATAGAGATAGTTTAAAATTTTTCTAGATACGGCCGTTTTACAGATAATTGCCAGATAAGCTGAACGTCGATCAAGACATTCGATGAGCTTAATTAACATCCACTCTGAAATATCAAAATTACTTTTTCCCGTGATGGCATCTAAACCGTGATAGCCTTGAAAATTGCTTTTTTGAGGTAAATTTTTTCCGTTAATAAGTCCTTGTTTTGAGTTGGTTATCCAAGGCAGATTACCCAAGAATAAAATATTTTCTGTCCATGGTTGAGTTAGAGAATACCAGTCACAATCAAAAAAATTCTTCTGTTCAACTTGTATTCTTTGATCTTGGGATATTTGCCGATCTTGATTAATCTGAGTGATATAATCAGGATTAATTTCAAAGCCAAGGATTTTTTCAGTTTGTTTAAAGGTAAGTGATGCCGCTTTTAAAAAGTTACCTATACCACAAGTTGGCTCAATAATAACATCGGGTTTAACATGAATTTGCCATAATTTTTGACAAATCTTTTCGGTTAACTCCGGGGGAGTTTGAAAGTCTCCATATTCAATTTTAACCTGAGAAGCTTGCATGACTAATTCTCTCTATAAATGGCTATTAATCCTTCTTCTTGACCGGCAAGATCGATTACCCTAGCTTTTTTCACTTTGTGTTCTTTGTGCCTCTGTAGTTGATCCCGAACCCTTCTGGGATAACCCGATAGAAAAGTTTATGCTAGGCTAGATTTAACCAGACTAAACCAAGAGAGCCTATTTATTTTTGACTGCAAGCAAAAATTTCTTCAAACCAATTAATAGCCCGATTTGCTAAAGCTTCTAGGGAATATTTTTGCTCGACTATTTTACGACAAAAAGATCGATCGATCCGGTCTAAATTTTTAATGCCTGTAACTAATCCCTCGATACTATCGGGTTCAACTTTCATTTCGTGGCTTGGAAAAAGGACTGCTGGTGAAATCCCCAAGCTTTAGCGAGGAGCGAGGTGGGAAATGCTTGGACTTGCTGATTATAAGCTTGTACCGCCTGATTGTATCGCATCCGTTCCACCGCTAGGCGGTTCTCCGTGCCTGCCATTTCGTACTGGAGGTTGATAAACAGTTGGCTAGACTGTAACTGCGGATTCGTTGCGGCATACTGGTGGAAACTTGCGATCGCCTGATCGATTTTGGCGATAGCAGCGGCTTTTTGTGCGGGGGTTAGTGCTTGCAAATAGGACTGACGGGATTGCACCAGCAAGGTGACTAAGGCTTTTTCCTGTTGAGCAGATGCTTGTGTGACGCTGACGAGATTGGGGATGAGATCGGCACGCCGCTGGAGTTGGTTTTCCACTTGCGCCCAAGCTGCACTTACTCTTGAGGCAGAACTCACCAGGGTATTATATGTCCACATTCCCGAAAGCGCAATCACCCCTAGTATAGCTACCCCCACAGATAGCAATCTCTGGCGTTGTTGTATCGCCTTCTTCTGTCGCTCTAACTTTTGCTGGCGTTGCGTCTGAACTTCCCGAATCGCTTGTTGGATAAATTCAGCCGGAATCCGCACTTCTTTGGCAGCCGCTACTAATTCCGACTCGGAGAAGCTCTGGGTGTAATCAGCATAGTATCGCGAGGCCAGTTCTAGCACTTCTGGCACAATTTCTTCAGGAATGCGAATTTCTTCGTCGTTCATGGCTAACCTTAGAAAATTTCCAAAAGATTCACTGTGTTTGATCACAAACAGCCATTACCAACTGTCGCCAGCACCGCCGCCGCCACTATCTCCGCCACCAAAACTACTGCCGCCGCTATCTCCGCCACCAAAACTACTGCCGCCACTATCTCCGCCACCAAAACTACTGCCGCCGCTATCTCCGCCACCAAAACTACTGCCGCCGCTAATTAGATAGAGGCTAATCCTATATATCAGGTAAAAAATAACCGAACCCAACCACAGAGCAACTAACCACATCCAGAAATGTTGTACTCCTCGGCTATCATTCTGGGGGGTATCTTGAGTCAACTCTTTACTCAAGGATGGTTCTAAGGAGACAATTATGGCTCTTGTCCCCGCCAAAGTCCCGCCATCAAAATTTTTTTGCCGGAAGCGCGGCGTTATCTCTGTCTCGATAATATTGCCAACTTTCGCATCGGGTAAAATCCCCTCTACTCCATATCCTGTCTCAATTTCCACGCGGCGGTCTTTGACTGAAATCAAAAATAGCACGCCGTTATCTTGGCCTTTTTTGCCAATTTTCCAATAGTTGAAAAGGTTGGTCGTAAACTCTTTAGGAGAGGCGGCGGGAGCAGTTTCCGGTACAGTTACCACTGCTATTTCCGCTCCGTTTTTGGCTTCCAACCGAGCAATCATCCGGTTCAGTTGGGTTTCTGTCTCCGGTTGAAGAATCTCGGCTTTATCTGTCACCCACCCCCCGGAAACTTGTCGAGGATTGGGTACTTCTTGAACCGTCAGAGCTAGACCAGAACAAGGAACCAGGCAAAAAGCCACGCAGAGCGAACTGAGCCAAATAACTGGATTAGGTTTAACTGCTAAAGCTTTCATGACTTTCACCTCCAGTAAGTGAGTATTTGTGCCTTTCCGTTGCTGTGTGGTGACAGAAAGGCACTCTTGAAACATCGTCCTGCTTCCACTATATTGGGAGCATCTCATTTATGCAAGTGAGTAATTATAATTATACCTAAACTGGTTTCTAGCAAGGCTTTCAAAATAGCTTGACGTAAAAACCTGATTTAGGGGTTACAAAGGTGAGAGGCTCCCTATTATATTAGACTTCAGCTAAAAACCCTGCTGCCTCACTGACAAAAAATTTCTTCAAACCAATTAATAGCCCGATTTGCTAAAGCTTCCAGGGAATATTTTTGCTCGACTATTTTACGACAAAAAGATCGATCGATCCGGTCTAAATTTTTAATGCCTGTAACTAATCCCTCGATACTATCGGGTTCAACTAAAAAACCAGTTTTTCCATCTTCGATAATTTCTACTGGACCACCACGACGATAGGCAACTACGGGAACACCACAGGCTAAAGCTTCAATAGCCACGTTCCCAAAAGCCTCAACCCAGCGCGGGGTCATCAACAGGCCAAAACAGTCGCCTAGCTCTTTTTGTAGGCTCTCGGTGGGCAAAAACCCGCGATAATCCACTAAATCGAAACTATAGGTATCCTGTAAATTTTGCCAGTAGAGAGGATCGGAAATATGACCGAAAACCCGTAAAGGTACACCTAACCGTTGACAAGCGGCGATCGCATCCTCTAAAGCTTTTTCCGGGGCAATCCGTCCCACCCAGGCTAGACAGGGGGAGGAATCAGCCCGAAACTGATACAAAGATACGTCTAAACCATTAGCCAAACAGCGATAGGGGGGAGAGAGGGAGAAAGTTTCTGCTTGGGCGAGGGTGTGAAAAGCGAGTAAATGGGGAAAATTGCTGTAGGTTTTTTGAATAATATGATCCATCGCCAAAGAAACGGAAGCCATGCTGACTAAATGGGCGACGGGAGTGGCAAAAAAAGGAGTGAGATAAAAAGGGAGCCAATCGTAGGCAAAATTAATAATTAAATCGTACTGATTTTGTACCTGTTGGGCGTAGTGCCACATATTGGCCAAAACGGCATTTTCGGGCATTAAAATCGGGGCTTGCCGGCCCTGACTTTGGGCGGAAATCTGGGCATTTCCTGCTATAGTGATTAAGGGGATATCCTGCAACTGCGAGGCTTCTGGAGCCACTACCCGCACCGGATAGCCTTGCTTAGTCAGAGTGCGAGCGAGATTATAAAGAGTTAATTCTACGCCACCGCCGCCCCCCGAACCCAAAAATCCCACGGGGGTGGAGATAAATAACAGTTTTCGACTCAATTTTGCACCTCTGTGGGTGTGGTTTCAGTGAAGGAAGTATCCTGTACGTCATCATCTTCCGGTTCACCAGTGGTTTCTAGGGGAGCAATATCTAAACGGGGCGGTAATTGCAGATTTAACTGTCTGATTGCCCAGCGTGCTGTTTCTTGCACTTCTTCATCGGAATCATCGAGAGCATGACAAATTAATTGACTGATCTGAGACATGATATCGTAGAGTCTGGTTAAATCCCGGATAGCATTTTTCCGCACTTGGGGATTTTTATCCTGGAGAGAGATAGCCAAAGCTTGGTTCATCGGTCGCAGGGAGCGGGTACAGATTTGAGCGAGGGCTTCTAGGGTTAAACTGCGTTCGTAGGAATCCCCATCCACCATACTATCGACCAAAGGCTGCATTGCCCTAGAATCGGACATTTGTGCCAGTTTCCAAACCGCCCGTCTCCGGGTACGAGGATCGTTATCGCGAAGACTTTCAATTAAACGCAGGATTAAGTCTACGTTCGGGATACGGGAGGTAGCTTGTACGGGCAAAGAAGGCTCGAAATCCTCTTCACCACTGCCATTAATGTCACTGCCGGTGTTGCTGTCCCTATTGAAGGAATTGCCATTGCCCCTAGAAAAGTTGTTGAGTGGGTTTTTAGGATTGACGTAAGTTGTCTTTTTGCGGCGTTTTGAGGCTTTGCCCTTGGGACGATATTGAAAGAAAAGCGATAGTAAAGCTGCCAATAAAGCGATCGATAACAGAGCCGAGCCAGCAATTAACGGTATTGGTGAAGTCTCATTTCCGGCGGCGGCGTTGGCAGCCGTGGCGTTTTGACCTAGATACTTCTGCATATTAGCGATCGCATTTTGAGCAGATGTATCGTTCGGACGTTGTGCCAGAGCTTGTTGAAATTTTTCTAGGGCGAGTTGGTAATTTTTTTGGGCTGTGGCTTCGTAACCAGCTTTCATCAACTGATCGTAAGTGGCCACAGTCTGGGGTTGCTCTAACCTAGGAGGAGTTTGAGCGTTAGCCGTGGGTAAAGTCTGGAAATTATGACCCCAACTGCTCACACCGATAGCTAACAACAATAGGAAATTGGGTTTGATCATAGAATTAATGTAACTGTTTAGGGGGGGGGTAAAAGTTATAATAGCCTAAAAGCCATAAATGAAAAGCACTGAACTCCAGAGATGGGGGCGAATAGTACGGCTCCTAGGAGCGAGGATAGAGTCCACTGTTTAGAGCTTAGGGATTATCTGTGAAAAACTGGCTTAATTAAGCTTGCACAGGCGTTTTGCGCCATGTTCGACCTTGAATAGTCGTGTGGAATTGCCAATTAGCTACGGTTTCTGGATAATCGCCCCGATAGTGACCGCCTCGGCTTTCTGCTCGTAATAAGGCACTTTCCAGAATTAAGTCGGCGATGTCTAGAAGATTTAACGTCTCGATCGCTATTCTTATTTCTAACTGCACCGAGGGACACAAAAATAATTGTTCTTTGTCGGGGAGAAGATTCTGGAGAAATTGGCCCATCTTTAAGGATTCTAACTGTTGTTTCCACTGCTGCACCCGTAGGATAGCAATTTCTAACTCATTTTGAAATCGGCAAATTCCCGCATTTTCCCACATTAAAATCGGTAATTCTCTCCGTACTTTTTGCCAGTCTTCCTGTTCTTGCTGCCAGTTTTCCGCAATTTCTAAGGGTTTTTCTGGTCTTTCCCTAGGAAAGTTTTCTGGCTCTAGACCTATTGCAACTAAATTTGCCGCAAAGACAATACATTCCAAGAGAGAATTACTGGCTAAACGATTGGCTCCATGAACCCCTGTACTAGCGGCTTCGCCGATCGCATACAAACCGGATAGAGAAGTGCGGGCGTTTAAATCTGTGGCCACTCCTCCCATCCAATAGTGAGCGGCGGGGGCGACCGGAATCACATCCTCAAGCACATTAATACCCCATTTTTGACAGATGCGGATAATATTGGGGAAACGATAACGCAGACGCTCCGGTTCGATTGGTCTTAAATCTAGATATACTTTGGCATGGGCGGGATCGTCGGAGGTTTTCTGCAAATGGCTAAAAATCGCCCGACTCACCACATCCCGGGGGGCCAATTCTCCGGCCGGATGGTAATCGAAGGCAAAACGCCGCCCCCGGGCATCAATTAAATGCGCTCCTTCGCCGCGCACCGCTTCACTAATTAAAAACCGCGGTGCCCCCGGCACAGTCAAAGCGGTGGGGTGAAACTGAAAAAATTCCGGGTCGCGAATCACTGCCCCAGCACGCCAAGCCAGGGCGACTCCATCCCCCGTGCTAACGGCGGGATTAGTGGTTTGGGCATAGACTTGACCGCCGCCTCCCGTAGCCAGAATGACTGCTTGCGCTCGCAGCCAACAGAGATGATCTTGATGGAGTAAACAAATACCTTGACAGCGTTGCCCTTCCGGGTCAAGCCAGAGTTTCAGGGCGATCGCTTGGGGAATAATGGTAATATTGGGGCGCTCGGTCACTTTTTCCATCAGGGTACTGACGATCGCTCTCCCCGTGCGATCGGCTGCGTGCAGCACCCTGGCCTGGGAGTGGGCAGCCTCAAGAGTGCGGGCTAAGTCGTCTCCAGAGCGATCAAAACTAACCCCCAACCGCAGCAAATCAGCGATCGCTTGGGGGGCTTTCTCGACTAAAAACTGCACGGCATTGCGATCGCATAAGCCCGCTCCAGCTTTCAGGGTATCTTCTAAATGGAAAACGGGGGAATCCTGCGGGGACGTGGCCGCCGCAATTCCTCCCTGCGCCCAATCACTAGCCCCAGTTTTTAAATCTTCTTTGCTAATTAAACCCACCTTTAAGTTAGGGGGTAAACACAGCGCGGCATACAATCCCGCCGCTCCCGATCCCACCACTAAAACATCTTGATAACTCGGCAGTTGCGAGGAAACGACCATTGAGGGGTTAATTGATAAATTCTATTTATTCTAGCACTTCAATTCTCTATAGCTCTGGCAAAAATCGCCAGTCTTTCCTTAGATCAACATGGCAGATTCTTTCTTTTGCCTCTTGCCTGTTGCCTCTTGCCTTCAGAAACTGACCACTGAAAAAGGTGAGCGATCGCTCACCTAGTAATTTTTTTAAAACCGTAATTAACTGGATTTAGTAAACTCCGGGGTTAAAACGGTCATCACCCTCGATAAATTCTTTAGAAGGCTCAGTAACGGTGAATTTCTCTAGATTAGCCTGTAAACGCTCTTTTTGAGTGGCCGAGAGTCCGGGGATATTGAGGACATCTTCCACTTCTTGGTAGGGGGCGTTTTTGATGATTTTACCGGCTAAATTGGGATAGAACCCTCTCAAGTCCCGGAAATCGCGAATATCACTGTTATTGAGGTCGATTTTCGCCCCAAATTCTGTAGTTAGTTTGGCATCGGCCGCATTTAAGACCGCCACAGGAAGAGCGGGAAGGGCGATCGAGGTGAGATTGAGAGCTTGAGCGGGAACTTTGCCCCAAAAACTCCCGATAATCAAGGCAATTACCGCCAGCAGACGAACAAGATTCTTCATTGCAGTTGTGGTCTCCTAAAACCAAGGCAAATTAACACTCAGGACAAGAAGTTAAGCCGTCAGCTTTCCGACTAGGCATAGGGTGGGGAATTGGGACTTACCACCGCAGCCTAGCTATTAGCTGAACGCTGATAGCTAGTTAAAAAAGTTATATCATGCCATTAGACCATATCTTGACACTCTCCGCACTTTTAGGGCGGAGATTCTTGGGCTGAATCTTGCCTCTACTAGCAAAGCTAATTTTGGTCTTACAGTTTCATGTCTAGTCCGACTACACCTATAAGGCAAGCACTCTCAAAGACTACTCCCCAAGCGTAAATTTCTGTGTGTCCCACAGTATTTAATTGTTTTGCGTTCTGACAGTTTGGACTTAATTAAACACCATTGACTGTTAGAAATTTTGAGATGACGGAGTAGGACGTTTAACCTGTTTCCTCACGTTCTCACGGTCAGCAACCTGGGAACATTCTAGCACAAAGTCGCCCTAAAAGGACGGGGTTTTCAACCCAAATTTCCGATAACCCAGTTTGCCGTACTAGGGGAAGGGTTTTGGGGGTTGGGTGATGGGGAAGTGGGATAGGGGAAGTGGGGAGATCAGTGAACTGATAACTCAAATCTGATCACTGATCACTGAAAAGGCTGATGGCTAATGGAATTATTACAAATCTCTAAAATTATCAATGAAGAACAGCACTCCTATGGCATCATAAACTGTTGCTTGTCTTGAAATATCTATAAGGAAGACACAATTATGGCTCTCCAATTGGGTGATATCGTTCCAGATTTTACACAGGATTCTAGTGAAGGTCCAATTTCTTTTCATCAGTGGGTAGGAGATAGCTGGGTAGTGCTGTTCTCGCACCCGGCTGATTACACCCCCGTTTGTACCACGGAATTAGGTACGGTGGCTAGTCTTAAGTCAGAATTTGAGCGACGTAATGTTAAAGTGATCGCTTTGAGTGTGGATAGTGCCGAATCCCATCGGGGTTGGATTAATGACATCAACGAAACTCAAAACACTACCGTTAACTATCCGATTATCGCCGATGGCGATCGCAAAGTGTCGGATCTCTACGGCATGATTCACCCCAATTCCCTCAACAATCTGACGGTACGTTCGGTGTTTATCATCGATCCCAACAAAAAATTACGTTTAACCATTACCTATCCTGCCAGCACGGGACGCAATTTTAACGAGATCCTGCGCGTAATCGACTCCCTGCAGCTCACCGATAACTATCAAGTGGCTACCCCCGCTAACTGGACCGACGGTGGCGATTGTGTGGTGGTTCCCTCTATTCCCACTGAAGAAGCTCGTAGCAAATTCCCCAAAGGAGTTGAAGAAATTAAACCCTATCTACGCATGACTCCCCAACCTAATAAGTAATTACTGATTCCTAATCAGTGAACCATATCCTTGAAAACTGACAATCCAAAAACCATAAAATCTTGAGCGAGGGTTAGCCATCCGTTACAACGGGTGGTAGGCCTGGCAACAGGGGATTTATCTCCCTGTATCATTTATTGGTTTAATTGTCAATATATTTTTTCATAGTTTCCCTAGATGTGTTAGCGGCAGCGCAGAAATAACTGGGAGTCCAGAACGCGCCACTTTGACAACTCAGGGGATTTTTTTCTTAAAAGCAATTTCTTGGCTGGGTTAAAGACAATTCATCGACATCTATCTTAACTATAAGTTAAATTAATATTTAACAAAAATCGGCTTAAGACTAAAATAACAATGAACATTATGGCTCCAAATGCTTAGTAGTGGTTAGTTTAGCTAGATTGTAGATCGATGAAATTATCTAGAGATCGAGCAAGGAGCGTCAAGAATTCTGGGTTATATCTATAAGTAAATTTTATTTTAAGTTTATTTAAGACTGTCATTACTAATGCAAGGCTGAGTCAGGGAGATTTTCCCGTAGTATCAAAAATGAAACTCGCTCGTATCGTTCAATCTGACGACAAGCGAGAGGCAATTGTAGAAACTGCCGCTTTCACTAGCATTTAACTAAGAGGAACAACCGATGGCAACTTATAAAGTCACCCTGAAAACACCCAAAGACCAGCATACAATTGATGTTCCCGATGATGAGTACATTCTCGATATAGCTGAAGAAGAAGGAGTGGACTTACCTTATTCCTGCCGTGCGGGAGCTTGCTCCACCTGTGCAGGTAAACTTGAATCTGGTAGTGTCGATCAATCCGATCAATCCTTCTTAGATGACGATCAAATTGAAGCGGGTTATGTCCTCACCTGCGTCGCCTATCCTACCTCTGACTGTGTGATCATCACTCACCAAGAAGAAGAAGCTTTGCAGTAATCTTCAAGATTGTCAGAAAACCCCCGTTAAGTGCTATCTATGGTGCTTAACGGGAGTTATTTTATGGCTCAAAAATTTTTTCCCTAAACACTTGTGTGTTTTAGCTAAGGGTGCTATGATTGTTAATCGTGGAATTAATGGGTCGGTGCCCGAGTGGTTAATGGGGGCGGACTGTAAATCCGTTGGCTACGCCTACGCTGGTTCAAATCCGGCCCGGCCCACCACGATCAATGCCCGTGTAGCTCAGTGGTAGAGCACACCCTTGGTAAGGGTGAGGTCATGAGTTCAATCCTCATCACGGGCTTTCTCTAAAACCCTGTCCCCAAACCGGTTTTCTGCCTAATACTAGGCTTTTATTTTCCCTGCTCATTCTCAATAAACCTTTGAAGGATGAGATTGAGTAAGTCTTGAGCAGTATTGCCTTAACAAAAGTTATCCCCTAGCCCAATTAGACATCGATCGCCTAAAATGGTCAAAATTAACTTATTTGTTGGCTCATGTCTCCCCTCGACAACATCGCTAAACTATCTCACCTCACCCGCAAAGATGTTCAGAAAAATTGGTTGATCGCTACAGCAGCGGGAAAACCAATTCAACCCGTCACCCTCAATGAAAAACAATACATTATTTGGCCGGCCGGCAGACAAATCCAATATCTAACTCAAAAAATTATTGTCCCCGAACATTTAGCCGGTTATCCTTTAGAGGGAATGGAACTGAGATTAATCTTAACTTGGTGGGCGGAAGATGTCAAAATTTATGTTAATAATCAATTTATCCAAGCAGGAGACCTCTTTGATTCTTCCACGCGCATTTTACTTTCTAACTCTGTCTCTACTGGTCAAGAAATTCTTGTTACTCTCCGTTTAGTCAGTCCCAATCATGATATTGGTGGTTTGATGAAATCGCAGTTAATCTATGAATATAGCCAAGCTATCGATCCTAGTTTTGTTGCTGATGAATTAACCATTCTCCATAATTATCTACAAACTTTTTATCCTGAAAACTTAGCGGCTTTTACCGCTACTCTCGATAATATTGACTGGGATAATGTCACCAACAAAGATAAATTTAATCAATCCCTAGAATTAATTCGTCAATCCCTGCATCCCCTGGCTCAACCACTGAAAGAACGCAGTTTTCATCTTCTCGGCCACGCACATTTGGATCTGGCTTGGTTGTGGCCGTTGGCAGAAACTTGGCAAGTGGCAAAAAACACTTTTATCTCGGTTTTAAACCTCCAAAAAGATTTTCCTGCCCTCATATTTGGTCATTCTAGCCCCCTAATTTACGAATGGATAAAAAAACATCATCCCGACCTGTTTCAAGCAATTCTAGAGGCATATAAAGGGCAATCTTGGGAACTTTTGGGCGGGATGTGGGTAGAACCAGAAGTCAATTTGATCTCCGGGGAATCCCTATTTCGACAACTACTTTATGGACAACAATATTTTCAAGAAAAATTTGGACAAATCACTGAAACTGCTTGGCTGCCGGATACCTTTGGGTTTCCCTACCAATTGCCACAAATTCTTAAATCCTTTGGCATAAAATATTTTGTAACCGGGAAACTACATTGGAATGATACGACTAAATTTCCCCACGGTTTTTTCTGGTGGCAATCTCCCGATGGCAGTAAAATTCTTTCCCTAATGTCTCCTCCCAATGTTGCTGGAGTTATGGATACTAATCCAATTATTATGACCGATCATGCTCTCAATTGGGAACGGCAAACCGGATTAAAAGATATTTTTTGGCTGCCCGGAGTTGGTGACCATGGCGGCGGACCGACTCGTGATATGTTAGCAGTGGCCCAACGTTGGCAAAAATCTCCTTTTTTTCCCCAGCTAAAATTTAGCCAAGCAACAACTTATCTGGACAGTCTGGAGACAAATAATCTTCCTATCTGGGATGATGAATTATATCTAGAATTCCATCGCGGTTGTTATACTACCCACGCTGACCAAAAAGCCTATAATCGTTACTGTGAAATCCTCTTGTATCAAGGGGAATTATGGTCTTCTTTGGCTAATATTTTACTAGATATTCCCTATCCGAAAGTCGAGATAGAATCTGCATGGAAAAAGGTTTTATTAAATCAGTTTCATGATATACTTCCTGGTACTTCTATACCCGAAGTGTTTAGGGATGCTAATCAGTTATGGCAGCAAGTTATCAGCACAGGTGAAGCAATTTTAGAGCAAGCTTTACAGGCAATTGCCACTCAAATTAATTTACCTAATCCCCCCCATCCTCAAGCAAAACCTTTTCTAATTTTTAATTCTCTTAACTGGGAAAGAACCGAGGTTATCTCTTTGGCGATAGAATCTGTCAATTGCTCGGTTTATGACTTAAATAATTGTCTCTGTCCCTCGCAATTATCCCACGACAATCAGCTATTATTTCTCGCTGAAAATATTCCTTCTGTGGGTTATAAGTTATTTTGGTTAGTTCCCAATCAGCAAGCAACGGAGAAAAATTTAACTAACTGCCAATTTATTTTAGATAATGGCTTACTTAAAGTTACTATTAACTCGGAAACGGGGGATATAGATAGTATATTTGATATAATTAATCAAAGAGAAATCCTGCAAGCTGCTGGTAATCAATTACAGGCATTTAAAGATCAAGGACAATATTGGGACGCTTGGAATATCGATCCGAATTATCAACAATATCCCTTACCAAAAACAGTATTAAAATCGATCAAATGCTTAGAATGTGGTTCCTTGCGCTGGCAGATTCGCATCATCAGAAGTTTAGCTGATTCGGAATTTTGTCAAGATTATATCTTAGAAAAAGATTCTCCTATTCTCCAGATTAAAACTATTGTTAATTGGCAGCAGGAACATACTTTAGTAAAAACCGCTTTTCCTCTCACCCTAAACAGCAATTTTATCACCTATGAAATTGCCTGTGGTGCGATCGAGCGTGACCACCCAACAGAATCACCAAAATGGGAAGTTTACGGTCATAAATGGGCGGATTTAACCGATACAGAGGCATCCTACGGGGTGAGTCTTTTAAATAATAATAAATATGGCTATGATGCTACTAACCAGCAACTGCGATTAACTCTGTTGAGAAGTCCCCGATGGCCCGATCCCGATGCGGATCTAGGGAAACAAGAATTTACCTATGCAATATATCCCCATCAAGGTAACTGGAAAACGGCGAAAACTGTCCATCACGCTTGGCAGTTAAACTCACCTGTCAACATTATTTTTATTACTAATTATTATCGATCAACTCAGTTGCCACCCGTGGCACAATGGTTAAAATTCTCGGTTGATAACTTAATTTTAATGAGTTTCAAACAAAGTGAAACATCCGCTCAGAGTTGGGTAATGCGCGTTTATGAATGTCAGGGAGAAAACGCTGTTATTGATTGGCAAAATCAATTACAATTAACAATAAAAGAATCGATCGATGGTTTAGAAAGAGCGATCGATCCTATTGAGCAAATTTCTCCTTGGCAGATAGCCACATGGTTATTAAAGAATTAATCTTCGTGATCTTCAAAAGGATCGCTTAATTCTGCTGCTGGCGGCCCAAAAGCGGTATAAAGAGCTAAAACGGTAATCCCCACCAAAGCGGCAGCGATCGAAATACCCAAAATTGTTGCAGTTTCCATAAAATAAAATTTGCTTAGATACAGTCCGTATCCTATCTTAACAAGATATAACCGATCTCGCAGCCGACAGCGATCGCTAATCTGGCCGGTTGCATTGCTGTTATCTCATGCCCGATAATGGTGAAAGGATCGACTAAATAGCGATCGAACTAAACTAGAAGAATTATTATGAAGAAACTCCTACAGGGACTAGAAAAGTTCCAGAGTGGTTATTTTGGTGAACATCGGCAATTATTTGAGCAACTCTCCCACGGACAAAAACCGAGAATCCTGTTTATCACCTGTTCCGATTCCCGTATCGATCCTAACCTAATTACCCAAGCGGAGGTGGGGGAATTATTCGTAATTCGTAATGCGGGAAATATAATTCCTCCCTACGGAGCAACCAATGGTGGTGAGGGTGCATCTATAGAATATGCTATCAACGCTCTCAGCATCGAGCAAGTGATTATCTGCGGTCACTCCCATTGTGGAGCGATGAAAGGTTTGTTAAAATTGCAAAGTCTGGCCGATGAAATGCCTTTAGTTTACAATTGGTTAAAGCAAGCAGAAGCTACTCGACGTTTAGTTAAGGATAATTACAAAGAACTAGAAGGAGAAGAACTGATCGAGGTGACAGTAGCAGAAAATGTTCTCAATCAGTTAAGTAATTTGCAAAGCTATCCAATTATTCGTTCCCGATTACATCAGGGTAAATTATCCCTACACGGTTGGATTTTTCGGATTGAAACCGGCGAAATTCTAGCCTACGATCCAATCCTACACGATTTTGTCGCTCCCCATAGTAAAATTACCCATCCCGAACCAGAAGACAATTTACCCCCTAGTCGTCACCTTCCCAATAGTCATCCCTTCAAGATTTCTGAGGATTATATCAGGACTAATGCGGAGGTAAAAAAAGCGACTCCTGCGGTTAATACTGTGGCGAAAAAGAATGGCTCCTCAACCCAAAAACCGGGCTATAATTATTTAGAACCCTCCCAAGCTGATCGCATTTATCGCGGTTCGAGAAGTTAATTAGGGATTAGAGAAATTCTCTAGAGATGTGCTTATCTAGAGTGGCAGTTAATGGCAAGAGCCTTCCCAGTTGATAATGACCGTAATCCGGGACAATCAGCCTAACATCTGGTGACAGCATCGGCAAGTCAGCAACGCTCAGTGTTAGGAAAGCTGATAGCTATTGCTTTTTACTCAAAAAATATGGTATGATAGAAAACTGTCAGTTTTACGAAAGCCGATGAAAACGGAAGAGATTATCAAATCAATCGAAGCCGAGTATCTCAAGAGCGATCTGCCCATTATCCATGTCGGTGACACGATCCGGGTAGGGGTGCGAATCGTGGAAGGAGATAAAGAGCGGATTCAGCCCTACGAGGGCATTGTCATCGCCAAACGCCATGGCGGTATCAACGAAACGATTACAGTACGCAAAGTCTTCCAGGGTGTGGGAGTAGAAAGAGTCTTCCTGCTCCACTCGCCGCGGGTTGCCAGTATCAAGATCATCCGTCGTGGTAAAGTACGTCGGGCGAAACTCTACTATCTGCGCGATCGGGTTGGCAAAGCCACCAGGGTACAAGAACGTTTCGATCGCCCTCTCTAAAAATTTTCCGGCGACAGCCTAACCAAGAAAGTTGCTTAATCGCCAACAACTACGCTATAATAAATAAAGGCCTTAAAAAAGCCAAATAGTTTAGCGAATGGGCGCTCTTAGTTCAGTTGGTAGAACGCAGGTCTCCAAAACCTGATGTCGGGGGTTCAAGTCCTCCAGGGCGCGTTTGGTAATCACCAAGCCGATAACTGCAAAGGACATGATCTAAATGTCTGGGGGTTAGTGTGGGTTGTCCGGTGAAAATGATAAGTTAAGGATAGCTTGAGTATCATTTTAAGGAGTAGCGATCGTGGCCAAAAAAGAAACCCTAGAAAAAGACACGAGCGACAAGAAAGAGGGAAGCTCCTTTCAGGTCAAGGAATTCGTCAATGAAACCAAAGAAGAACTCGCCAAAGTCGTCTGGCCTTCCCGTCAGCAACTTTTGAGTGAATCAGCGGCCGTGATGTTAATGGTGACTTTGGTAGCCACTCTCATCTATCTGATTGATAAATTCTTTGCCTGGGGTGCGGGGAAGGTGTTCCCATGAGTCTAGAAGAAGAACAGTTTCCCGAAGAAGTCAATCTTAGCGGCCTACCGAAAAAACCCCGTTGGTATGCCGTGCAGGTGGCTTCTGGTTGTGAGAAACGCGTCAAAGCTAATTTGGAACAGCGCATCCACACCCTCGATGTGGCCGATCGCATTCTACAAGTCCAGATTCCCCAAGCGGCCACCGTCAAAGTCCGCAAGGATGGTTCACGGCAACACGGTGAGGAAAAAGTCTTCCCCGGTTATGTCCTGATCAAAATGATCATGGATGATGACGCTTGGCAGGTGGTAAAAAACACCCCCCACGTGATCAACTTTGTCGGGGCCGAACAAAAGCGCCACTACGGACGCGGCCGCGGTCACGTCACCCCGCTACCCTTGAGCCTGTCAGAAGTCGATCGCATCTTCAAACAAGCTCAGATTCAAGAACCCGTCGTCAAAATCAATATGGAAGTTGGCGATCAAATCTTGGTTCTATCCGGTCCATTTAAGGACTTTGAAGGGGAAGTGATCGAAGTTAGTCCCGAGCGCGGCAAACTCAAGGCCTTGCTCTCCATTTTTGGTCGGGATACCCCGGTCGAATTGGAATTTAATCAAGTCGAAAAACAAAACTAAATCATGGCTAAAAAAGTCGTCGCAATTATTAAACTAGCTTTACCTGCCGGTAAGGCTAACCCTGCTCCTCCCGTGGGTCCTGCTTTAGGTCAACACGGGGTGAATATTATGGCGTTTTGTAAAGATTACAACGCTAAAACCGCCGATCAGGCTGGGATGATCATCCCTGTGGAAATCTCCGTTTTTGAGGATCGTAGTTTTACCTTTATCCTCAAAACTCCCCCCGCTTCCGTTCTCATCCGCAAAGCGGCCGGTGTGGAAAGAGGTTCCAACGAACCCAACAAGAAATTTGTCGCCACCATTACCCGCGACCAATTACGGGAAATCGCCCGGACTAAAATGCCCGATCTTAACGCTAACGACATCGAAGCGGCCATGAATATTGTGGCGGGAACGGCCAGAAACATGGGTGTCAAGATCTCAGACTAAATCTTATTTCGGGGAGAAGTTAAGCTTCGTTATTACCCAAGGAGCAACAAATCAGATGGTAAAAAAAGTTTCACGACGTTTGCGAGATGCCCAGGCTAAGGTAGAAAATAAAGCCTACGAGCCATTAGAGGCACTGACATTATTAAAGGAATTAGCGACGGCGAAATTCGACGAAACCGCCGAAGCTCATATTCGTTTAGGCATCGATCCTAAATATACCGACCAACAACTGCGGACAACGGTAAGTTTACCCAAAGGAACCGGACGCAAGGTGCGAGTGGCGGTGATTACTCGCGGGGAACAGGTACAGGAAGCGAACAACGCCGGGGCCGATATCGTTGGTTCGGAAGAATTAATCGAAGAAATCGCCAAGGGGATGATGGATTTCGAGGTGTTGATCGCCACCCCCGATATGATGCCGAAAGTGGCTAAATTAGGTCGTCAACTCGGTCCGCGGGGTTTAATGCCCTCACCGAAAGGAGGAACCGTAACCACGGATTTAACGGGGGCAATCTCTGAGTTTAAAGCGGGTAAATTGGAATTCCGGGCCGATCGCACCGGTATCGTTCACGTTCAATTTGGTAAAGCCTCCTTTAGTGCCGAGGATCTATTAGTCAATTTGAAAGCTTTACAGGAAACGGTGGACAGAAACCGGCCTTCCGGGGCCAAGGGGCGTTACTGGCGTACAGTTTACGTTTCTTCGTCCATGGGGCCATCGATTCCAGTGGATATTAGCGCCCTGCGGGATCTGAAATTAGCAGAAGGTTAATGACAGTTATTTTTTCTGAAAAGGCCTCCAAGTAATTGGGGGCGTTTTTTGGGGATTTTATCTATTCTAAGATCATTGATTTTCATTTTTGGGTTCTTCTATAATCAATACAGCATGATATTGTCCTTCTTTTAAATTTGAGGGAACTTGTACGGTTAATTGACCTTCATTGTTAACGAATGCTTCAACCTCAATGGTTTTCATGTTAACATATCTCTCTTCATTTTCTGCTATAATCTTAACGGTATAAGCATCTTTATCTGCTAAAGACCGAGCATACTTTCCTCTGACTGCACTTTTTAAATGAGACTCCGTTAAAACCTCAGAATAATCATCTAACATTTCATCATCTTTGAGGGTATCATTCATTACTTTGTTCATAGATTTTTCTTTCATGTTTAGTTACTCTCCTAGCACTAATGATTCTGATCTTTCCTTGTCTTTCAGTATGAACAACTAAAAGCAAGCGGTTTTGACTAGAATAACTAATTGTCAAAAAACGATCTTCTAAGATTGGATGAGTAGGATCATCTAAAGTCAAAGAATAGGTATCTTCAAAGACAGTTTTAGCCTCATTAAAAGAAATATCGTGTTTTCTCAGATTTATCTTAGCTTTGTCTTTATCCCATTCAAAATTAGTCGTCATCATCTTAATTATACACAATAAATAAAATAAGTGGTATAAAAATCGCCCACCCTACTATGGTAAACCGTTAGTTAACTAAAGTGCGCTCGCCTTTGGCTAGATACTTTCGGGATCGCTCTATCTTGATGTTTATAGATGTTGGAAAAAAAACAATAAATTTGTGATACTGTTATCATTTTGACAAGTTATTGATGTTCTTTCTCAAGAAGATCGTCTATTATTAGAAACAAGATTAGAACAAAAGAAACAAAAACAAGAACCTTATGCTTGATCAGATTGGGAAACCACAAAAGCACGAAGAACAACCACAGACAGCCAAGAGAAGAACGAACTGAACAATTAATGAATGCTTGTTTCCCTAATCTTTCTGGTGCAATTAATTGGGAATTTCTGACCGATCGCACCGGGATCGTTCACGTTCAATTTGCTAAAGCTTCCAAAGGCCGCCAAGTAATTGGGGGCGTTTTTTTGGCTTGATCGCCCGATTGATATAGAATCAAAAGGCTACACTCAAGATTAATCCCTTGAATTATTCTCTTGTATCTGTTCCTAAAGCCAGCGTGTGGATTGTAGATTCTCCTAATACCCGTATTTTAGCCCCTAGTGCGATCGCTCTTGGTAACTTTGATGGTTTGCACCTAGGTCATCAAACCGTCCTACAGCCAATTTTTCAGGATCACCCCGCTTATCCCACCGTTGTTAGTTTTACTCCCCACCCGCGGGAATTTTTTACGGGAGAAAAATGGCAATTATTAACTCCTCTAGGGGAAAAGGTGGAGGTTTTAGAGAATTTAGGCGTTAAACAATTAGTTTTACTGCCTTTCTCTGCTGAATTAGCTTCCCTGACTCCCTTGGCTTTTGTCGAACAGATTTTAGTAGAAAAATTACAGGCTAAATCGATCAGTGTTGGTCAAGATTTTCACTTCGGTTATCGTCGTCAAGGTACAGCCGAAGATTTATTACAGATCGCCTCTCAATTTAATATTAAAGTCGAGATTGTTGGTTTAAAAAACTGTCAGTCGGGTCGGATTAGTAGTTCCCTAATTCGTCAAGCTTTGGCAGCAGGAAACGTTGAGCAAGCTGGGCAAATGTTAGGTCGTCCCTACAGTTTAACTGGTCGTGTGGTCGTCGGGAAACAGCTGGGCAGACAATTAGGTTTTCATACCGCTAATCTACAGGTTCCCCCCGATAAATTATTGCCGCGATTCGGGGTTTATTGCGGTTGGGTGCCTCTTGATGGTTCTCGCTTACCGGCAGTTATGAATATCGGTTATCGTCCCACGATCGAGGGAAAAACTATCAGTGTGGAAATCCATTTATTGGATTGGTCGGGCTATGTATATGATCGCATTTTAACGATGGATTTAGTGCAATTCCTGCGACCAGAACAGAAATTTAATTCTCTCGATCGATTAAAAAATCAGATCGAGATCGACTGCGATCGCTCTCGATTAATTCTAACTTCTGTAACTGACAATTCCTAATATTTTTGGTATTCTCTTTCCACTTTACCCACCGCTTTCAATAAAGGAGAATCAAGGGGATCGATCCAATCAGCTACTTCTCGCGCCAATCCTAGGGTAACAATGCCTTGAGACGGTGGTAATTGACCAGCTAACGCCTGATTTTTGATGCTTTTCAGCACAGAAATTAAACCCTCAATCCGAGTCGATATTTCTGTTTCCCGCATCTGTTCGGCCACGGTAATAGCTTGGTCAATTGATTGAACTAATTCCCTCATGTTCGTTTCCATAATATTCTAGCGACACCAAAGAGATGTAACCGTTATTGCTCGCCCCTCTCCCCATTGTATATTGGCATCTCGTGAGTCTTTAATAAAAGTTTGCTGACCACCACCGTGATAACAATAAGGTGGATTCTGGGGGGCGACAATTCCTTGATAAACCGTTGTTCCCGCAGGTAAAGTCACTGATACCACTTTGGTCGCTTCGTTGGGAGGAATCCACTTTTGATCGAGGGCTAAATTTCTGATCGCCTCCACATTGGTGGCATATTGATCCGTGGTCAGAAAACGACCTTTTTTGCTATTTTCGTCACTATAATAACGGAAAAAAGTCTGGGGTTTTTCTAGGGTAATTGCCTGACATTCACTATTGCGAAAAGTGATGGCAAGATTTGGAGGAAGGGGACAGGAAGGAGCCTGATCTTGAGCCAATATTTTCCGAGAATTGAAAGTTAAATTTTCGGGTAAACTATTGGTTAATGTACTGGCTGCGATGCCTAAAACAAGACTAAAAACGAGCGAACTGGCTTTCATCTTTACTGATTAAGAGAAATTATCCTCGATTTTATCGGACTGAACCGACTTAAAATCTTGATTTCGCCCACTGGCAACAATTCTTAACTAATTTTATCCCTGCTCACAACCCTAACCCCAATTAGCTCCCTAGCAGAAAATTTCTCGCCATTGTCTGTCAACTTTCCTCGCTAGTGTGGGCAAATTAGGAAAAGAATCGTTAAGATCAAAAAAACTTAACATTAATCTTCTTGACAAAATACCCCATTTGTGCTATGAAAGACGCTATTGATATTTTGATGGAAAATTTGAGCCAGAGCATCGTCGGCCAAACCAAATCGATTCGCATTGTGCTGGTGGCTTTGCTCAGTGGTGGTCACGCTCTCCTCGAAGATGTCCCCGGAGTCGGCAAAACCCTGTTAGCCAAATCCTTAGCGCGTTCAATTAACGGTCGTTTCCAACGGGTACAATGCACCCCTGACCTCCTCCCTAGTGATATCACGGGAACCACGATTTGGAACCCCAACAGTCGCGAATTTGAATTTATCCCCGGCCCCGCTTTTGCTAACGTCCTGTTGGCCGATGAAATCAACCGGGCCACCCCGCGCACCCAATCGGCACTTCTAGAGGTCATGGAAGAAAAACAAGTTACCATCGATGGAGAAGCGCGTCCGGTCCCCCAACCCTTCTTTGTTATTGCCACCCAAAATCCGATCGAATATCAAGGCACTTTTCCGCTTCCAGAAGCACAAATGGACCGTTTTGCCGTTTGCCTGAGTTTGGGTTATCCCAGCGCCACAGAAGAATTAACAATGTTACAAAGACAGCATTCTCAGGAGACGGTTAAATCCCTAGAAGCTTGTATTTCCTTAGAAGAGGTGGGAGAATTGCAAAGATTAGTCAGTCTGGTCAAGGTAGCTCCTACTTTACAGCAATATATCGTCGATTTAGTCCGCGCTACCCGTGATCACGAAGATATTAGTTTGGGAGTCAGTCCCCGGGGTTGTGTGGTTCTGCAAAAAGCAGTTCAAGCTTACGCTTTCCTCGAAGGTCGCGATTATGCTATCCCCGATGATGTTAAGTTGATTACTCCCTACGTCTTCTGCCATCGTCTGATTCCTAGTCACGGTCGTCAAGCTAAAGCTATCGTGGAAAGACTTCTGCAATCGGTGGCGATCGAGGATCGCATCTGTGCTTAAATTTCAGTTATCGTTGACATCCTCACCGCCGTAAAACGGACGGTGATTCCCAAACCTCACGATTTGGGTTTCTGCTTCTTTCCCTTGCGGGGTTCCGCACCTGCCTTAACAGATTTACTCTGTTCTGGTCTTATGGTCGCTCTACAGACTGAC
>NZ_JADBSA010000294.1:0-3182 GCF_020246945.1 Microcystis sp. M113S1
CTGCGAAGGTTACATGATATCAGCCAGACTTGGAAACTATCTCATCAAATTAGTCCCCCCATAGAACCTCCTTGAGCCATCTTGCACACTTTTCTCTTTTTGTCAAATTTTATGTTAAGAAAGATGTGACTAATGGATAGTTATCAAGGGGGGCAGGGGGGATCAAAGGCAAAATCTATCTTCAATTTAATTATAACTACTTACTTAAGTTAAGCTGAATCTCTGCCAATCCCTTTACTGTTGCCAGAGTGCCTATCCTCATCAAGAAGTTAATTTTGTCCTATTACTTATCTACTGGTGGCGATTTCCACTTCGGGTAAGATTTCTAAAGATAAACGGGTTCTGACAGTGCCGGAAAGACGTTTAAGCAGTTGTGGGCGTAAATCGCGCAGAATATAGATTAATTCGTCTCCCGTGCGCCATTCTTCCCTTTCTGTGACTACCTGTAGGGAATTATCGCGACGCAATAGTAGGGGCAGCAGTTCGCCATTTTCGATTAATTTAGTTAATCTGGTTTGTTGTTCGCTCAAATCATTGCCTTTAAAGATAGTTTTACCCAATTTAATCTGATTATCGTCTAAATACTGATTCCATTCCTTGACCGAAAAACTGGGGAGAAAAACCTGATTAACCTTATTTTGATCTGGGTTAGGGGTTCCCGCAAAGGCAGCCAACACCCGGGGAGGATGAAATTCCTCGCCGGCTCTTTGGGCTAAAACCAGATTAACCTCGCTATTATTAGTCAAAACCAGAAAAGTTCCCATGGATTCGATGCCTGCTTCTTGCAGTATTTTTGTATCAAGTCCGCTACTCTGCATCACCGTCAAACCGTCTTCTTTTGCTTGTTCACAGGCCCTGGCATCCGTATCGATTAAAACCACGTTTTCCCCTTGTTCTTGGAATAAACAGCTGATTAAGCGACCTAGGGGATTACAACCGACGATTACTGCTCCTGTTGCTGCAGAAGAAGTGATTTTTAGCCCTTTTGCCACCCAACGCGCCGTTAATCCCTGAATAAAAACGGTCATTAAAATTGTTAAAAAGACTAAAGCTTTGATCGCTTCACCGCCATTAATACCGGCACGGGTGAGTAAAATGGCAAATAAAGAAGCTACGGAGGCAGAAACGATTCCTCTAGGGGCAACCCAAGCGATAAATAGCTTATGTCGCCAATTTAGGTCACTTTTTAGGGTACACAAAGCCACACTCAGGGGACGCACCACCAGCATCAAGACTAACACCGTCAGGACGCTGCCCCAACCCAAAGCGATCACACTGGCGATCGAAAGATCCGCCGCTAGTAAAATAAACAGTACCGACACGCAAAGAGTGGTTAATTGACCCTTAAAACGCCTTAATAACCGCTCATCGGGAACGGCCGCCGCTTTTAGCACGATTCCCGCCATTACCACCGCCATTAACCCCGATTCACTGCGACTAAATTGCGATAAACCAAATAATCCCCAGACTCCCGCTAAAACCACGAGATTCTTTAACTCAAAAGTCAGAAAATTGCAAGTTTTTATAATAAAACTTAACAATCCGCCGCCAGCAATGCCGATCGCTGCCCCGATGCCTAAACGCAGGGTTAAACCGGTGATAATTTCCATGGGGCGGGAATGACTATCAATAATCGTATTTAACACCACTACGGCTAAAATTGCGCCCACAGGGTCGATTAATACCCCTTCCCCTTCCAAAAGCGTCGCCACCCGCCGATCTACGGCTACTTGCCTCAGCAAAGGCCCGATCACTGTCGGACCGGTTACTACCACTAAAGAAGCGTAAAGAAAAGCGATCGGCCAGGGAAATTCCCCCAACCAGTGGGCCGCCATACCGCCACCGATGAGAGTGATGGAAGTACCGAGAGTGACAAGATTGCGTAAACTGCCAGAAACTCGCCCTAATTCGCGTCCGCTTAAGCTTAAACCGCCTTCAAATAGGATAATCGCCACAGAGAGGGCAACAAGGACTTCTAAGCCAATTCCCAGACTTTGGGGGTGTAAAATTTCCCAACCATCGGACCCTAAAGCAATCCCAAAAATGAGCAGGAAGACAATACTAGGAACTTTCAGGTATTCGGCGATGACTTGGGCTGTAATCCCCGCCACCACAGTGATGACAATTTGCAGGGTAAGGGCGAAAGATGGATCCATGTTTAGCGATCGGTTATCGGCTATCGGTTATCGAAGCGGGTTTATACTTGGGGTTTAATCATTCTAATTATAGTTTTGATTCCTGCCCCGGCCCGGTCAGGAGGAAATAAGCTAAGACGTATTTTAACCGTCCATCCTTAGATTAGCTAAATCTCCCCCAATCCCTTTACCGTTTCCTCTTGCAAGAGTGCCTGATCTCAACAAGCAATTTAAATGCTAGGAAATCTGTCCAGAATTTGAGCGATCTTTTCGTCGAAAAGAATTCATCTTGTCTGCCTAAATAGAGCCAAATATCCTGCAAATCTTGCTCCGCTTGCCGTGCAATGGGAAAGCGATTAACTAAATTAATTCCTCTTGAAGTCGCTGTTTTGCAAGCATCTTAATAGTTTCTAACAAACTAGGCAATGAGGATTAGTCATATTCAGGATAATCACCCTGCCTCAGTTGTTCTATTCCTAGCTCGATGTCACGTTTTAATACCTCCCGTTGGCTTTGAATTTCCTCAGAGGCTAGTGCTGGATGCTGGATTTTTTGTAGGAGAAGCTGTTGTTCTTCGTCAGTTAAGGAAAGGATAATTTGAGCAAGGGAATCAATTAGTTTAGTATTGATTGCAGCAGCTTGACTCATAAATAAACAAATGATTGGGAGTTAATTAATTATTTTAATCTAGTCTAGCATAAGTTGGCAATTCCCACCCTACTAGAAGACTATTTGAACAGATCCGAATGAGTCCCAGTCCGAACGAGTGTTAAGCTTTCCTCATCTCGCTCAATCTTGTAGAGTAACAACCAATCCGGCTCGATATGGCACTCACCATAACCCGACCAATCTCCAACGAGATTATGATCTCGGTATCGCTCTGGTAGTATTTGTTCTTGCACCAGTAGTTCCACTACAGTTTTTAACTTTTCCAAGTCTTTACCCCGTTTTTTCATCCGCCTCAAATCGCGTCGAAAGCGGGTGCTTTCCTGTGGCGTTAACATTCCCCTGTATCCTTGTTCCAATCCTCGAACATCTGCCCGACGC
>NZ_JADBSA010000295.1:0-3166 GCF_020246945.1 Microcystis sp. M113S1
ATCTTCAGTTAAATTAATCCTTTTTCCCAGCACTTTAGCCTGATTTTGAATGTAGTAGGCATTGTCAGGTTCTGCTCCTCGTTCTAAATCTTCCCTAGCTAGAGTTGTGGAACCCATACTTTTAATTTTTAAACCCAATTCTACCACCAAAATCCGAATAAATAATCCGATTAATTCTCGGTAAAACTCGTGTTCTTCTAGGGGCATAGTAATTTCTAAAGTACCACGATCATAAAATAAATGGGCGCGATTATTTTCCCCTAGCGCCTGTAAAATTTGCTGATAGGATAGCCAATTGAGATGATAAAAAGTAACCCGTCTTTCTGCCCGGATTTCGCTAGTATTTAACTCCAGAGGAACTGTCACCATAACTGCCCCGAAAAGCGAAATTTATGCCCAAAAAAGGGGGTTGATTCACCCCCTGATCATCTTATTAAACCAGTGCTGGAACTTGGGGCCAACGCCCGATCGTCTTACCAATGACCGCTAACTCCTGAGTTAATTGATCGAACCGGTCGGGGGTCAAGGATTGCGGCCCATCAGATAGGGCCTTCGCCGGGTTAGGATGTACCTCGATCATCAAGGAATCGGCCCCGGCTGCCAAGGAAGCCATGGCCATGGTCGGGACATATTCCCATTTACCCGTACCGTGGCTAGGATCGATCATGATCGGCAGGTGAGTTAAAGTTCTTAAAACGGGAATACAGGATAAATCTAGGGTATTGCGAGTATATTTACTGTCAAAGGTGCGGATACCGCGTTCGCAGAGAATGACACTGCTATTTCCTGCCGCGAGGATATATTCTGCCGCCATCAACCAATCTTCAATAGTGGCCGCCATGCCGCGCTTGAGTAGGACCGGTTTCGGTTGCGCCCCAACTTTTTTCAGGAGGGAAAAATTCTGCATATTGCGCGCCCCCACTTGCACCACGTCGGCTATTTCGACAATCTTATCGAGATCCGCCGCGTCCATTACTTCCGTGATAATACCCAAACCACTGGCATCTCTAGCCGCCGCTAGTAATTCCAAAGCGCTTTCCCCGTGACCTTGGAAAGCATAGGGAGAAGTGCGGGGTTTGTAGGCACCACCGCGGAGGAATTGCGCTCCGGCTGCCGCCACTCGTTTGGCAGTTTCCACGATCATCGCTTCATTTTCCACCGAACAGGGGCCGGCGACAATGCTAACGGTATGATTTCTGCCGATGGGGATAACACCGTTAGGAGTGGGGACTAAAACCTCGCTGTATTCGCCGTGACGGTATTCTAAAGAGGCGCGTTTGAAGGGTTGTTCGACTCGCAGGACGGTTTCGATCCAAGGGCTTAATTCTTGGATTTGTAGGGGGTCTAATTCCCGGGTTTCTCCGACTAAACCGATGACAACTTTATGCTTACCGACGATTTTTTCGGGACTTAATCCCCATGCCTCGAATTCGGCACCGATGCGCTCGATTTCAATTTCCGGGGAACCAACTTTCATGACAATAATCATGGCATTAACCCTTGATTTTTTTCTTTAATCTCTATTGTTGACGATTTCTAGAGGTTATCTATTTTTCTTCCACTTCTTTTTTGCCGGACCGCCACGCGGCGATCGTTCTGCCAAAATTAGCTTGAAATTCTTGCCATCCTAGCCAATCCCCCACCCGATCCTCATCCCAAGAAGCGGAGAAGATGCCATAACTCAGACCGATGAAACCTAGACCAAATAGGCTTAAACTGACGAGCATGGCGACGTAGGAAGGGATTTCGAGAAGATCGTGGCTAATAATCCAGTAGAAGCCAAAAAAGGAAGCTATCCCCAGTGCCGTCGGCAGGCCACAGAATACCGCCATCCGTTTGGCCATCCGTTGACTGACCACTTGCGGAATCGCCTTTAAGCTGGTTTCCTCGGAGCGATTTTTTAGGGGCGGTGGCACGGGACTAGGGGCAATTTTCGGGGTTTTTCGCTTATTTTGGCGCGGCTCAAAGGGGAGACGTTCTTTTTTCTCCGTCGATTTCGATTCAGAGGCCATGATAGGGATGCAAAGGGGGTATGCTTAACGGCGAATTCCGAGACGACCAATCAGGGTTTGATAACGTTGTTGATCTTTCTTCTGGATATAGGTTAACAGTCCCCGACGACGACCAATCATCTGGAGTAATCCCCGACGGGAAGCATGGTCTTTCGGGTTAGCTTTCAGGTGTTCGGTCAGTTGGTTGATTCTCTCGGTTAAGAAAGCTACCTGTAACTCCGATGATCCTGTATCGGTTTCGTGGGCCTGATATTGGCTGATTAGTTCTTGTTTTTTGGTCTGGGTTAAGGCCATAGGACTCGTGATCTCTGCTTAAACACTGCAACCTATCATAGTATCACGTTTCTGGTCGATCCGTAAACATTGTTCGGGAGACAGCCATCTCAGTGATCAGTTATCAGTTACCAGTTATCAGTGGGGGTGTTAAGTGAGCAGTACATGGGTGACAGTAACAGTGTTGTCTTTTCACTGATTACTGTTTACTGTTTACTGATCACTGAAAAAAAACTTCCCAATTCCCCAATTCCGCAAATCATGGCAAAATCTTAGACATAGCGTCTAACTTACCCTGAAGATTCCATGCTGTTAAAATCCACGACCCGTCATATTCGCATTTATACGGCTGAAGTAAAAAATAATCAATTCATCGAGAGTAACAATGTCTTGACTCTTGATGTGGATCCCGATAATGAATTTAATTGGGAAGAAGTGGCTCTCAATAAGGTTTATAGTAAGTTTGATGAATTGGTAGAATCCTACAATGGGGAAGAACTGAGCGAATATAATCTCCGTCGCATCGGTTCAGATCTAGAACATTTTATCCGTTCTCTCCTGCAAAAAGGGGAAATTAGCTATAATCTCAACGCCAGAGTGCAGAACTATAGTATGGGTTTACCGAAATTAGGGTGAACGATTCCGCGTACCTTCCCCACCCGGACACCTAGGGGGGTGGGGAATTTGCCTCGCGGCAATGAGGAGTTTCACTCCTTGGGGGTGAGGGAAGAATTGCCTGTTATAGTTACTAATTCTGTACGCAAACGTCGCACTTTGAATCAGCTTTGTACGCTTTGACCCGTACAGGGCTAACTACAAGCCTCTCTATCGGATTCTTGCTAAATGCAACCTCTCCGACTACCTTTCTCCCTATATTTAAT
>NZ_JADBSA010000296.1:0-13276 GCF_020246945.1 Microcystis sp. M113S1
TGTAAAGGTACACAACTAACTTCGTTTAAAAAGTCTAATTCTTCTTGCTTTTTCCAATCGGTTAGCATTGAAGAAGTTTCAGTATATCCTACTCTTTCTTGTCTTTCGTACCATGCTTGTGTTCTGACATGGAGAGCTTTGTTGTAAACTAATCTTACACAGCCCAAAGTGCGCCGCAATAGCGACTCTTGTTCTGGTGTGGGGTAAAATCGGTAAGAATAGGCTTTTTCCATGTCTCACATTTTAGCATATATTTGGTAAATGTGTTAATATTTAACAGTAAAGCCGTCGTGAAACGACGGGGTTTCAGACCCAAATTTTCGATGATGCGATCATCCAAGTAAGAAGAGGCAAAAATTAGGGCTTGTCGAATATCTTCATCCTCCAGTTCCGGAAACTCTTGATGTAATTCTGCTCGATCGGGATAAGTTGCCAGTAGCTCAATCACTCGACGAACCGTAAGGCGAAGATTACGGATGCAGGGTTGCCCATTCATACGGTTTGGATTGCTCGTAATACGATCTAGTTTCATTAGAGTAATTCTATTGCTTCATAATCATTTTAACCTTTAGCGGGGGTAAGCAATGCCTGAAAGACATCCCCCACATATCCATTCTCCGTCATCATATAAACCGTCACCCATACTATCTTTATATCACGCCCAAAAGCGTGTTAGCCAGATTAGCCCACACCGCACTTTAACCCACAGCTTCAATCAATGGGCATGGTGCGTTCCCCAAAATCGATCGCTGGAGCAGTAGGAGCCACATTAGGGAACGCACCCTACAAGATCGGCGATCGCTGCGGTTAGAGCAAGCTTTAGCTGTGTGGCGACCCCAGGCGGGTTATGCTGCAGGTTTATTGCTGAAATCCTTGCTGGACAAGTCCCATCAGTGGTGGTATTTCCTCGATCATCCTCAAGTCTCTCCCGATCATAACCGAGCCGAGCGTTCTCTGCGTTTGGGAGTAACTAAGCGCAAGATAGCTGGTGGTTCTCGCTCCTTCAGTGGCTTTGTCGATACTGCCCGTTTATTGACCGTGATTCAGTCTTGTCGCGCCCAAGGCCGTTCGGTTTTAACTTTCTTCCGTCAGGCTTTGGCCTCTGTCCATCACCCCTTGAATACGGTTGTCTCTCTTATCCCCACTGCTGATTTTTCTCTCTTTGTCAACCCCTAGACCTGAATAGTTACAAAATGAGTTTTCGCTGACTTCACTTTCTCGCTTTGACGACCCCGAAAATATTAAAGTTATCCATCTGTACCTGGAAATCTTGAAAACCCGCATCAGTTGCCCATGCTTCGGTTAATTCTAGCGGTCTCAGGCGCATCACCCAAGGTTTACCTGTATGAGAATTTAATACCCTGGCAATAAACTCTAATTGGGGGTGGTAGGGTTGAATGGTAAAAATGAGCGTCCCGCCTGGTTCAAGAAGACGATATAATTGCTGGAAATGCTGACGAATTAACTCATTATCTGGTAATATTTCGTGGAGTCCCGAGACGACAATTAAATTAGGCGGTGGTAAGACCCGGTTTAAGTCGTCATCGTTAAAAGCGTCAGCTTGTTCGATAGTTGCTGATACGCCAAGGTGGAGAGCTAATTCTTGCGCTTTTTGCACATTTTCTGCCTTGTAATCTCGCAATAAAGCATTCACTGCACCACCCGAAAAATCTAGCAAAACTTCCAAGTCATAGCGGCCACCACCACAAGCAACATCGAGGAGGTTAGTTGTTACCCCTTGCTCAAAATTATCTTGGATAACTTGACGCAATACGCTTTTCAGAATTTCCCCACGTTGACGGATTCCCTGCCATCCCTGGGAGTCGAGATAAACACGGTCAATTATCTTGCCAAACCAGGTAATGCCGCTGGGACGATTGCGATAAACATACTCTAACATGACTCCTGAATCAAAGCCGTATTTCAAGCCCAGACGAATTCCGTCTGAAAGTTGCCCGATGGTTTGAAACAGCAATCTTACAAGGCTGTAGTAGATGGCTTTAGGATGCCAAATTGGCAGCGGACGACTTAGTGAATCATAGCTAGGTAAGGTTTGAGAATTCATGGTTAATTCCTTCGTTTAATCAAGAAAAATCAAGAACTTTTTTATTGCCAAGCAGAAAAATTTCCTGATGATGCCAACTCTTGTATTGACTGATTTAACAAATCCATAAAGCTTTGTTTATTGCCAGTCCAATGGAGAGGATTACCAAGCCAAACATCACAAAAGAAAGGGACTAATAAAGCTTCACCTTTGGGAAGTGTCTTGCCTAAACCATGCAAGAAAATTGGATAGATGGGGATTTCTGGATGCCGTTTCGCTAGATGGGCAATGCCACTCTTAAAGCTAGTTAAAGATTCAGGATTGCCGCGAGAGCCTTCAGGATAGATTAGCAGAATTTCTCTCCGCACTAATGCCTGAGAACAACTGTCTAGAGGATGCTCGCGAACATTCCCCATTTCGCGTCTTAAGGGAATGATACCAATAATATTTAGAGAAAACCAAGTCAGCCAGGGATTCTTTAACCAATAGTCCGCCGCCGCTACTGGACGCAATTTGTCTAATAACCTTAAGGGAAAGAGTGTCATCAATACCAGGGTATCGAGATGGCTGTTGTGGTTGGCAACAATTATCGCTGGTCCCGATTTTGGTAGCCTCTCTTTGTGACTGATTCTTAGTCCGATAATGACCAAGACAATCAGTCTAACCACGCAACCAAAAAACAACAATCGCAGTAACTTATTCAAGCTAACATCCCCCGGAAATAAAAGTAAACAGTAAAATGGAAAAATAGGGGAGCAGTATAAGTTAAACTGTCAATACGATCAAGAATACCACCGTGTCCTGGTAAGAGATTACCGCTGTCTTTAACTCCTAAGTCTCGCTTCAGAGCCGATACAGTAACATCACCAATAAAACCGGCAATTCCCAATAGTAACCCCAGCCAGAATGCGTGAGTTAAATTAAACGGAGTTAACCAAGGAGCCAAAATTACTGCCAATACTATTGTCGTTATTATCCCTCCTAGCAAGCCTTCCCAGGTTTTGTTGGGGCTAACTGTCGGTAAAACTTTATGTCTTCCCAAACTTTTTCCGCACAAGTACTGGGAAATATCATTCAGAGCCGTCAAAAATAAAAGATACAGTAACAATCCAGCACCGCCAGCTATGGGATTACCTGCGGGTGGTAGCCTTAATAAATAGGCGACGTGACTGATGCTAAATACTGTCAGCATCAATCCCCAATGTAGAGTTCCTATTGCCTTGAGAAAACCGTGTATTTCTCCTAAAATTACCATCCGCATCGGCAAGATAAGGAACATATAAACTGGGATAAATACTAAAAACATTCCGTACCACCGACTGTAAATCCAGTAATATTGTAAGATGATTGCTAAATAAGCCCAAAACAAGACGCGACGGTCTGCCCGCCGTGTCGGAATTAGAGATAAATATTCTTTCAGGGCCAGAAAACTGACAAAACCAAAAAAGATCACAGCTATTCCAGGACTGAGGATGAGAGAAGTTGAGAAAAGAAGGGTAATTGCCCACCAAGATTTGACTCGTTGCTTCAGTTCTGTATAATTTCTCTCTGGCAAAGTTAGGGAGAGAAGCTGAATTATGAGAGTCGCTAGTATTAATAGGATAAATACCCCTGCTAACCCCCAGATAACATTAATTGCTGGCTTCGTCCAAACCATGATACTCTAATTCCTTTAAGCTGCTGTAAGCCCGATTGATAATTGTCGAAAATAGCAGTAAGATTGTGGTAATCCAAATATAATCTAACCACTTTCCTGCTGTCAATCCTAATCCTAATAATAAAGCAATTATACCAAATAAAAAAGCACGATCACTTTTGCCCATTGGCCCTTGATATTGTCTTTTTCCACTCACTGTAACCCCGAGAACTCCAGTCATTTCACTGATGATTGACAGTAAGACAATTGGGACAACCAAAATACTAGAAACTCCTGGTATTAAGGCAAAGGGAAGGTAGAGGGCAGTATCAGAAATTACATCTCCTAGTTCATTTAAGATAGTACCTAACGATGTTTTCTGGTTGTAGTCTCTGGCTAACATCCCATCAATCGCATTCAGTGCAATTCGCATAAAAAGTACCAAAGGCATCAGCAACAGTAGCCAGCGCTGACAATGCCAAAGGACAATTGCTATTCCCATCAATACTGATAAGACAGCAGCAGATGTGGTAATTTGATTCGCCGTGATTCCTTGTTTCGCTAGTTGCTTGACTAGCGGACTCAATATCTTTTGAAAAGCTGGCTTTAATTGATAGATAGTAATCACGGAATTTAGATCAACTTTTATAAATTTAAAAATTTTTGTCCAGAGATATGGAACTATAAATATATCATACCAAGAGATAGGCGTAATCGCCAGAAGTTTTCCCTATATCACGACCAAAAGCGTGTTAGCCAGATTAGCCTATTGCCAAAAACCTTGTTTAACTAAATTTCTGACAATTAGGCTCATTCTAGCGATGATTCTTCGATCTGACCGCACCCATTGACAAAAATTTACAATTATTCGACCTTTAGCGATCGCTATCGGGGGATAGTTGTTTTTTGTTACAGCAGTGGGGGAGAAGGGAGCGGGTTTTTCAAGTTGGATTGGCAGTTAATCATGCTATAGTTTTGGTGCGGTTTGGTGCGGCAGTCATACGACTACCCCTGAGCCGAGCTCCATTTATATACTACCCAACCAGATAGATTTAGTCGAGCGTTTTGCATTTCTTAATCTTTTGAGTAAGTCTAGCGGTAAAGTTAGCCGGCAGTTACTTTGCGGATTTCTACCCTTCCTTCTTCAAACACTTGAACCGTGAGTTGATAGCCTTCCATTAATAACATTCCAACTAGAGGTTCCGAATCAGCTTCATCAATTGGTATGGTTAAATAATCTCCGTCCCAAATTACGACAGCTTCATAGACATTAAAAACGCATTCGCTACCATCACCAAGAATAGCACGTCCTCGTCTTTTCCATTTCAGGTTTAGCTGATCGATTAGGTCTGGTGGCAATGAAAGCCAACCATTAAAACCTGTATCAACGATCGCATCTTGCACGTAAATATTTCCTTCAGAGTCACATATCGAAAGTGAAATAATCGCCTCAAAATCCGCGTTAACGATTCCTGCGATCATACTAATCTCTTTGTACGTCCACCAAATCGGCGAACATAGCGAGAACCGACTCGAACAATCCAGATTTGAGCATCTGGGTGACGGGCTTCGAGTCTATTGCAAGCAGATATTTCACGCGCATCAATTTCAAAGTCGCCAGTTTCAAGGTCAATTGCTACAATTTTGCCCTGATTACCCAATTCGACCTGTGGGCGTATTTGCGTTTGATAAATGAGATCGCCTCGTTGGGCAAATTCTTCTTTGCTATAGCGGGGTTGACGGACTGTCATTGGCTTGACCCTGTGGCAACTTTTGCCCTCTATTTTAACCTAAACATTGGGAATCTTCGCTAACATTCCCCAACCGGACCCACCAGACTTGCCCTGAGCTACGTCGAAGGGCGGCATCGCACTTTAACCCACAGCTTCAATCAATGGGCATGGTGCGTTCCCCAAAATCGAGCGCTGGAGCAGTAGAAGTTGCATTAGGGAACGCACCCTACAAAATCGGCGATCGCACTATCATAAAAGCTAATTGGCTTTTCTCGACTTTGTGTGATAATTTTTGCTTATGGAATTGTGAAATACTTATCAGACAAGACTTTTAGCACTATTTTGCGGAAGAAACTATCAGTATAGACCTCGTTTCCACACAGAAACCAGAAGAGCCGCTAATTTTTTTAAGAAAGTCCTCTAGATATTCGTTTAAATTTTCTTTCTAGTTCATTGTTAAATGTATTCAATCCCTGTTTCATATCTTTTTCAAATTCTCGAACTGTATTATTTTTAGTATATTCAATTTGATTTTTGAGTTGCTGTGTTGTTGATAGCAATCCTCTAGAAACATCTAAAGCATTAATCGGTGTACCTACAAAATCAGCATCAAATTTTAAATCTATTAACTGTAATAGCATATAAGCTAATTGAGTCGCGCAAATTGGATCATCTGTTGCTATATATTGCCTATTACTTGAGAATTTTGGCTCACAATCACACGGACCAATAAGTCCTAAAGTAATTAGATTATCTAAATAATGGTCAAACATCGCTTTTTTTTGTAAATCATCATTATCAAAAATACGTCCGTGTATATTCATAAAATCTCGAAGTTTTTCTGCTTCATATTGACTTAAAGCATGATATTGAAGAAGGAGAACTTCTGTATCATTAATTTTTTCTAAAATTTCTAAAAGTCTTTTAGACTGGATACGATCAAAATCTTCCTCTTTTAATCCCTTTTCTAAAACCGAAGCTAAATATTCAAGCCTTTCTTGACTGGTCGCTCGGACGGACTGCAATAATACATCTTCAAAAATATCGATAAAGTCTGTTGATTGAAATTTTTGTTTTAATTCTTGCTCGGATATATTAAAGACTCTAGAGGCAAGAATATTTAGCAAAGTCTCAATTCGCTCTTGTCGTTGATTAGGAATTGCAAAATTTAGTAGTTCTACGGTTAACCCTCCTATCACTGGAATTGCACTAACCAAACCTTTAGCATAGGCTAGTGCAAATTCTTGAACATCTGTGTCTTTCATATTTTTACTGTCCTAATCTTTTTTTAGACTTTTAATTTGTCAGAGTTGCCAGATCATTATAGCAAAAATAAACTCTATGTATCTGGCATACCTGACAGGGGGACAAGAAATAAGTCTCCTTATCTAAAGACGGATCAATGACTTTATAAAAATCTTTCAATATGGTGCTAGGGTCAATTTTCATGGTTATATAGTTATAGTGATGAATACAATATTAGCATATTGTCAAAAACCTTATTTAACTAAATTTCTGACAATTTTAGGCTCATTCTAGCGATAATTCCTCTGTCTGACCGCACCCCTTGACAAAAACTTACAATATTCGACTTTTAGCGATCGCTATCGGGAGATAGTTGTTTTTTGTTACAGCAGTATGGAGCAGCCTGACTGATGGCTATATTTCCAGATTATCGCCCGCAGGAAACCAATCTTCATCGAGAATTTGTTCAAGGGAACCAATGGGAATAGCGGGGAAAGTATCGAGGGATAATTGAGAGCGATCACTGGCATTTTTTCGGGCTGAAAGATAACATTCATCGAAAATTTCGAGAATATAGGGTTTCAGACTAGGACTATCTTTAACTTCTTTGATTATTTGTCGGCGAAAGTTTCTAATTTCCCCTTTCCAGTGACCCTCATTTCTAGCTTTTTCTCCTGTCCAGTAAGTTAGTTTCAGCAAATGTACCAGCAATTGAATCAAAAGATTTTCAATTGTGCGCTTTTCACTCCTTCCCATACTTGCTAACTCCTCCAGTAAATTCTCTAAATCTACCCGCTCAAACTGTCTCGCTTGCAGTTGATTAATAGTAGTTCTAATCCAGAGATAAAAGTCTTCTTCGTACAGAGTTTTCTTATCCATAAATACTTCCTTCAACTAAATAAAATGTGGATAATCATAGAAATTAACTATATAAACTAGCCACATATTCACTATAGCCATTATAGGGCAGAGTTTCGATAATTTCCCAAGATAAATCACTTCTACTGCCGATAAATTTCTCCGTTGCTTGCGACCAACGGGGATGGGGTTTACTGGGGTTTACATTAGCCTCAAAATCGTATTCGTGAGCGTCAATTGTGTTCCAGTAGGTGGCGGGTTGTTTGGCGGTAAATTCAATTTTTACTATCGATTTTGCTCCTTTAAAACCGTATTTCCAAGGAATAACCATTCGCAAGGGTGCGCCCTGTTGTTTGGGTAAATCATGACCGAAAATTCCCACGGCAAAAAAGGCTAATTCGTTGGCCATTTCTTCAATTCTTAAACCTTCTGTATAGGGCCAAGGTAAGGCTCCTAAATGTAATCCTGGCCCTTTAGTAATTTCGGGATCATAAAAGGAGGTGAAACGGACGAATTTTGCTTCGGGTTTTGGTTCCACTGCCGCGATTAAAGCACTCATCGGAAAACCTAGCCAAGGTAAGACCATTGACCAAGCTTCCACACAACGAAAACGATAGATTCTTTCTTCGAGAGGAAAGGTTTTTTTAATAGTATCTATATCGTAGGTTTGGGGATTTTTTACCAATCCTCCCACTTCTACCGTCCAAGGATTCGTCGGTAATTTCTGCGCTTTTAACCAGATATTTTTGCCCCCTCCGAACTCATAAAAATTATTATATCTCCCCGCTACAGTTTCGGCAACTATGGGGCGATTTACCGTTAAAAACTGCGGATTTTTGCCGAACCCTTCAATTTTAGGTAATTGCAAACTTTTTTCTAAAGCTTCCGAGGAGGAGGATTTACCACAAGCAGTTAATAACAGTGAACTCCCCGCAATTCCTGCCCCGATTAACCCCTGTAAAAAGCGACGACGGTTAAAATAAACACTTTCAGAAGTAACTTCATTTTCGGAAATTTGCCAAGATTTAGCTAAACGAATTAAGACCATAATTATCCCCAATTTTATTGACAAAAAAACAGAGTTATGATAGAGGATACCACAACTCTGATTGTACAATAGTTTGTCAGTTTTGTTAAGAAATTTCGGCGAGCATCGGGGCAGTCACCAGAGGTTCCCGTCGTCCTTTTAAGACCATGGGAACTCCTCGCGAGGGAGCAAGGGTTACACCGCGGCGGCTGGGTTTTTCGGGGGTATTATTAACTAGAGTTAACTGATAATTGGCTAAAATTGTGGCGATAGCGATTTTCATCTCGTAGATAGCTAAAACTTCCCCGATACAACGACGCGCTCCACCACCAAAAGGTATATATTCGTAGGGGGTGAATTGTTTTTCTAAAAAGCGTTCTGGTTTAAAAGTATGGGAATCGGGGAAAGTTTGCTCGCGGTGGTGAGCTAGATAAATACAACCCATAAGAATTGTCCCTTTTTCTAAAGGATAACCATCTAGTTCTACCGGTTCTTCCACTACTCGCGGAAAAGTTAACATTCCCACGGGATGAATGCGTAAAGTTTCCGAACAAACCGCCGAAAGATAGGGTAATCGAGTTATGTCAATGGGGTTAGGATTCTCTCCTAAAGTGGCTATTTCTTGCAGAATTTTTGCTTTAATTTCTGGGTAGCGATGGGTCCAGTATAGCACCCAAGACATAGCAGTAGCCGTGGTTTCATGACCTGCGAATAATAAGGTCATTAATTCATCGCGCAATTCCTTATCGCTCATCGGGTTGCCTTCTTCATCCTGGGCCGACATCAGTAGTGATAAAATATCGGTGCAATTGGGGTTAGGATTAGCTTTTCTTTCGGCAATTTCTGTGTAGATAATATCATCAATTTTTTCTTGGTAACGCTGGTATTTTCCCCAGGGACTCCAGGAACCAAAATCAGCCCGCAAAATGGGGAAAAATAATAAAGAAGCCATCACCGGAGAGTTAAAAATATCGAGCATTTCAGCGAGAGTTTTTTTCAGGGTTTGATAACGTTCCCCTTGACTAATTCCAAAAACTGCCTCCATAATTACTTGTAAAGCAATCGCTGTGGTCGCTGAACGGGCCTTAAAAGGTTGATTTTCGGGCAATTCTGCCATTACTCTCAGGGTAATATCGCGGATTAAATCACCGTACAAACGCATTCTTTCCCCGTGAAAAGGTGGCAATAAAAGCTGACGGCGTTTTTTGTGGATATCTCCGTCTAACATGACGACGGAATAATCACCAATAATCGGGGCAATAATCCGATTGGCTTCCCCCGGGGCCGAGAATTGTTTACGGTCATTAGTTAAAAGCTGTTGTAGGGCCGCAGGACTACTGATAAAGATAAAATTATCTACAGTTAAACCCACTTTCGTGCTAAAAATATCGCCATGCTTGCGGGCGGCATTTTCCATAAAAGCTACGGGATTAATGATCCATTGTGCCATTTGCAGGAAGGTAG
The DNA here is from genome assembly GCF_020246945.1 of Microcystis sp. M113S1. Classification (NCBI taxonomy): domain Bacteria; kingdom Bacillati; phylum Cyanobacteriota; class Cyanophyceae; order Chroococcales; family Microcystaceae; genus Microcystis; species Microcystis sp. M113S1. Next base: position 10,008 of record NZ_JADBSA010000296.1, read on the forward strand.
GTGCTTTGACCTTGGGGATGATTTTCATAGATTGATTGCTATATCCAATGCTAATTATTTCTAATTGTGACATTTTTTCCCCAGAGACGGCAAGGTGTAATATCAAGTAAAGAGCAAAAATTACCGGGCTGTTGGTTGTCTTATCTTCTCCCAGAGAGGGGGATTTTCTGGGAAGTTTCAGGCTTGGCTTTCTGGTCTGAACAATGATAACTAGGGTAGAATAGCTCCCAGTTCTATTTAATTCGCTTTTATAGTTTAATCTCTCTTTTATTCTCTTTTTAGGGACTTGTGATGATTATTTCCCAGTCCAGCAACTGGAAAAAGCTGGTTATTTGCCGTTATTTGCCGCTGCTAATCACCTTTAGCGGCACTTTTCTCCTGACTACTCCCCCCGCTTTTGCCCTCGAATCGAGTGCCTCCACCGGTTTTAACCCTCAAACTATTCTTTTCGATGCCTTAACTTGGGTGGATAGTTTGGGAGGCGTGGGAGCGATCGCGTTTATAATTATCTATATTCTAGCTACTGTGGCCTTTTTTCCCGGTTCAATCCTGACTTTCGGGGCTGGTGTGGTTTTTGGCGTGGTTTTAGGCTCTTTTTACGTCTTTATCGGGGCAACTATCGGCGCTACTGCCGCTTTTCTGGTGGGACGTTATCTGGCTAGGGGTTGGGTAGCGGAAAAAATTCAAGGTAATAGTAAATTTCAAGCTATCGATGAAGCTGTGGGGAGAGAAGGCTTAAAAATAGTGCTTTTAACCCGTTTATCTCCCGTATTTCCTTTTAATCTGCTCAATTATGCCTATGGTGTCACCGGGGTTTCCCTGAAAGATTATCTACTAGGTTCCGCAGGCATGATTCCGGGGACAATAATGTATGTTTATATTGGCTCTTTAGCCGGCAATCTTGCCACTATCGGGACCTCGGCACCAGCCACTAACCCAGTTTTACAATGGACTATTCGCCTGATCGGTTTTATCGCTACCGTTGCCGTCACCCTCTACGTCACGAAAATTGCCCGTCAAGCCCTGGCATCAGTTATCAGTGAATAGTCATCGGTTATCAGTCAGGGTGTGGGGAAGTGGGGAAGTAGGGTGTGGGGTGTGGGGTGTTAAGATAAACCTCTTGCATAATTAATTTTTCAGGGTTCAAAAACGGCAAAAATAAGAATTAAATTGCATAAAATCTGTAAATAGACCATTTAACTGATTATTATTCATTCTTAATTCTCCTGACTACTGACGACCGGCTACTGACTCCTAACCCTAACAACAATTTTTGATTGTTACAAGAGGTCTAATATGTTTGAAAATAGCTCTAGGGAAGTTAATGTTCTCCCCATGGACGAACATAATCAAAAATTAGTTAATTATGTTCATCCTGCCGATTGGGTCAATCCACAACCCCAAGATTGTTATGATTTAGTCGTCATTGGTGCGGGTACTGCGGGTTTAGTCGTAGCGGCTGGGGCTGCGGGTTTAGATATAGGTTTAAAAGTGGCTTTAGTGGAAAAACACCTCATGGGGGGAGATTGCCTCAATTTCGGTTGTGTTCCTTCTAAATGTCTGATTCGTTCCTCTAGAATTATCGGGGAAATTGAGCAAGCCAAAAAATTAGGAATTAATATTGGGGATACTAGGGTAGATTTTGCCAGAGTCATGACCAGAATGCGGCAAATTCGCGCCGATATTAGCCATAATGATTCGGTGCAACGTTTCCAAAAACTAGGTATCGATGTCTTCTTGGGTAGCGCTCGTTTTTTAGGACAAAATGCTGTGGAAGTGACGGGAAAAACCCTCGATTATAAAAAAGCCGTCATTGCCACTGGTGCTAGGGCTTTTCATCCCCATATCCCCGGACTAAAAGAGGCGGGATTTTATACCAATGAAACAATTTTTTCCCTAACAGAATTACCTCCTCGATTAGCTGTTATCGGTGGCGGGCCGATTGGTTGTGAATTAGCTCAAGCTTTTCAACGGTTAGGCGCGCAGGTGATTTTATTTCATAATCATTCCCATCTTTTGAATAAAGAAGACCAAGAAGCATCCGAAATTATTGAGAATACTTTGCTGCGGGAAGGAATGCAATTAATTCTCTCCTGCCAAATTGAACGGGTGACAAAAAATGAGCGGGGTAAAACCATTGAATATACTAGCAACGGTCAAGGAGCAACTATCACCGTCGATGAGATTTTAGTCGGTGCAGGCCGGGAGCCTAATCTGTCAGGATTAAATTTAGAAGCGGTGGCTGTGGAATACGATACTCGTCGGGGAGTCAAAGTTAATGATTATCTGCAAACTACTAACCCGAAAATTTATGCAGCCGGTGATATCTGTCTGGATTGGAAATTTACCCATGCTGCCGATGCAGCCGCCCGTATTGTGATTAAAAATACTCTCTTTTCTCCCTTCGGTTTCGGACGCAATAAGCTCAGTAATTTAGTTATGCCTTGGGTCACTTATACCGACCCAGAAATCGCCCATGTGGGCATGGATGAAACCCAAGCACAAGCCCGGGGATTGGCCACTAATACTATTAAAATTCCTTTGAGTATAGTCGATCGAGCTATCGCTGATGGGGAAACAGCAGGTTTTTTAAAAATTATTCACAAACAAGGTTCCGACCAAATTTTAGGAGCCACTATCGTCGCCTCCCACGCCGGTGAGATGATTTCCCAAATTACCACCGCTATGGTTGCTAAAATCGGACTGAGTAAACTCTCTAGTGTTATTCATCCCTATCCTACCCAAGCGGAAGCGATTAAAAAAGCCGCCGATGCCTATCGCCGAACTCTCTTGACTCCTAATAGTCAAAAATTCTTGGCATTGTTGACTAAATTATCGCCTTAAAATCAGTTATCAGCTATCAGCTATCAGTTATCAGTTATCAGTTAAGCTAAGACACATTTAAAGTGCTTATTCTTAAGATTAGCCGAATCTCCCCCAGTCCCTTTACTGTTGCCTCTTGCCTCTTGCCTCTTGCCTCGTCTGGCCTAAGCAATTTAAATTACGAACAGCTTATCAGAGTTGCGTTTTCTTTTCACTGGTTACTGGTTACTGATAACTGAAAATACTCCCCAACTCCCACTCTCCAATAACTAGGGTTTGCGGCAAAAAGTTTGTTGGTGGGGGTAGGGTGTGGGGTGTAGGGTTTTACCGATTTTCAGGTGGTCAATTACCTAATTTTCAGGGAAAAAGTCCCGGAATTTTCCCCCCAATCACTCCAATCGCTGGCACTTTTTGATTGACAAAAAGTCTAAAAGTCTTATCGAACA
>NZ_JADBSA010000297.1:0-13754 GCF_020246945.1 Microcystis sp. M113S1
CCCAACCCCCAACCCCCAACCCCCACCGAAAAACTTTTTCAGCAGACCCTATTTAGCTCGATTTAACCGGTCTTCAATATTTTCTTGACTGGGGAAAATAATCTTAGTTACTTCAGGAAAAGCTAAGACGCATTCTGAACATTTATCAGGAGCATAGTTACAAAGATTACAGATTTGCCATTTGCATTTATTACAATAGAAGCAGAGAGCTTGAAAATTGTCATCGGCACTATTTCCACCTTTTTCTACGGGAATCCGATGATCCCAAACTAAACGCACTCGATCCTTAGCATAGGTATTTTGATTGATATTTTCTTTCTTTTTAAGAATTGAGCCACAAAAATTACATTTATTTTTTTGTTGTTCTAATATATTTCTCTGAATTAGAGATGAGGGAGGTGTTCTAATCGGTGATTCAGCAGTGGTAAAAAGTCGTTGATGATCGGAACTATCTAAAACATATTTTTGACTGCCTAATCTTTTTTGTCCTTGGGGAGCATAAATAAAATTAAATCCTTCTTCATTCCAAAGTTCGCTAAAGGGTTTATTAGCATCAGCATAGGAATCTTGAATTAAATTTTCAGGAATTTTACCCTTGAGTATAGTTTTTATCTCTTGTAAATTATTGGTCGCATTAGTTAGATCGCTCTCACAACCTTCTCCATACCTAATCAGAGTTAGCAAAGCAGCAATAGTTCTTTTTTTATATAAAATAATTACTCTGTTATCATTAAAAATAATTAAATATCCTTTTCCTTGAGGATTCTTGGTAATTTCCCTAATATCCTCTAACTTGATCCCACTCATCTTAATACCTCTAGAGATTACAGATAATTGGCTGTGAAAACCGAAAAAAAGGGGTAAACAAAATTCACCCCCAACAGAGAAAGTAATAATCCTACAAAGTGCTGATAAACTGAGCAAGGCGATCGAGTCCTTTTTCAATCGTCTTTAGATCTGTAGCATAGGAAAGACGAATACAATCATCAGCACCGAAAGCAATACCGGGGATAGCGGCTACTTTTTGGGTTTCTAGGAGTTTCTGACAAAAATCCCGGGATTTTAAACCAGTTTGACTAATATCAATAAACACATAAAAAGCACCGTTGGGAGTAGGACAATCGAGTCCTGGAATTGCTCGCACTCGTTCTAAAATATACTGTCGGCGCTCGCTAAAAGCTTTGACCATTTCCTCGATGCAATCTTGGGAACTCGCCAAAGCAGCGATCGCACCGTATTGGGCAAAAGTGCAGACATTGGAGGTACTATGACTTTGGATCTTAGTCATGGCCTTGACAATTTCCACCGGTCCTGCTATGTAACCGACGCGCCACCCCGTCATCGAGAAAGCTTTAGCAAAACCATTACTAATAATACTGCGCTGAAAGATTTCCGGACCAAAAGAAGCGATACTGCGGTGAATTGCGCCATCGTAGAGGATTTTCTCGTAAATTTCATCAGAAACCACTAAAATATCCTTTTCAACCACAATTTTTGCTAAAGCGGCGATTTCTTCAGGAGTATAGACAATGCCGGTGGGATTAGAGGGAGAATTGAGGACAAATAACTTAGTTTTCGGTGTAATTGCCGCTTCTAGCTGTTCGGGGGTGATTTTATACTGATTCTCTAGGCTAGTGTTGACGATAACCGATGTTCCCCCCGCTAATGTCACCATTTCAGGATAACTCAACCAGTAGGGTGCGGGAATAATTACTTCGTCCCCCGCTTCAATTAACGCCATGATTAGATTGTAGAGAGACTGTTTACCCCCATTGGTAACGATGACATTATCGGCATTGTATGCTAGTTGATTATCCTGCAGCAATTTCTCGGCGATGGCTTTTCTTAACCCCGCTTCCCCAGCAGCCGGTCCGTAGCGAGTTTTTCCCTCATCGAGGGCCTTTTTCGCGGCAGCTTTGATGTGAGTGGGTGTGTCGAAATCTGGCTCCCCGGCGCTAAAACTACAGACATCTTCGCCGTTTTTCTTCATTTCCTTGGCCAGGGAGTCGATAGCTAGGGTAAGGGAGGGGGTAACTTGATTGACTCGTGACGCTAGTTTCATGGTATTTTACCCTGACAGGGCTTTTCTGATGACCTACACAACCTTTAGTATTGTCCATTACCTCGATTGTTCTGGGTGTTTTTTTATATAATCTCCGGAATTGCCTCGATTGGGGATGCGGATGGGGTGATGGGGTGTGGGGTGTGGGGAGAACAAAGCTGCCTTTTGCATGAGTGCCTTCGTTATTGAGGATTTTTTCTTTTCGTGGTTTTTTGTTTGCTGGTAGAGAGTAAGGGAGCGGTTAATTTTTCATAGAGTTCAAAGAGGTATTCAATACGGTTTAATTCACTGGTAAAGGGTTGGGGACGATAACACAAATCAACGGCTTTGTCAAGTTTTTGGTGAGCTTTGAGCAAGTCGGGAGGCATGGTTAAAGGATCGTATAAATCGGCAAGGCTACTATCAGGATATTTTTCCCTTGTATCTAGCACAGCTTGAGCGCAAGTTTCGACGGTTTGTTTTTGTTTGTCGGTGATATTTTCTGGAAAAGGAAAATTATTATAAACAATATCTTTTGAGTAACGATAATCACTTTTTAATCTTCCACACACATATTTAAACCATGCCATGTGCATTTCTGAAGTTAAGATACCAAATAAATATAGATTTGCATTAGGAATTAATAAAACTTGATCGTTACCAATCACATTTTTATTCATAAAACCTATTGGAATATATTTTCTTCTTTCAGATGAAACACGGGGAACAAGTAAATAATTCGTTTCGGGTTGTGCTATTTGACAGAATAGAGTAGGTGTCGCCGCAAATTTACGAGTAGAAGCAGCTTTACTTTTTAATCTAAAATTTTTAACCTTATCTACTTTTTTTATGACTTCTGGTAATGTCTTTAAGTCCCTGGGAGAAATATCAAGTAACCATAGACAGTAGCGACTATAACCATTAATAAATTCTTGCGCTCCTGTATAAGGTCTAATCCATTTTTCTGCCTTCGGCTCTAATTTTAAAAATTCTTCTTTTTCTGGTTCTGTCAAAATAAAATTACCACCATCTCTTGGCATACTACCAAAACGCATTAATGGAATATTAGATAAAGGAAAACTTCGATTATAAATAATGATGTCACTTCCATCAACCAAATAGGGATTAATATTATTAGACTGAACAACTAATGATTCACCTTGAATATCTTCATAATCAAATAGGATTTTATTTGTTATATTAAAACTTCCAAAGCCAATAATTACACAATGAACTGCGGCGTTTCCTTTTGCCTCATTACTCCATTTAAAAGTACGATGGGCAAAATGAATTTTTAACTGATATTTTTGAAAAAGAATATTCCAAAGTAATGCAACTTGCTCCCCTTGAGATATAGAATTTGTGGAAACAAAAGAAACCCTGATTCTATTGCCCTGAATTATTTGAGCAGCCTTAATATACCATGCACACACATAATCTAAAACGCCTATTCCTTTCTCACCGTCGAAAACATAAGCCATATCATTCCTTTGCTGTTCGTTCATAATCATCGCACCAACAAAAGGAGGATTTCCTAAAATAAAATTGAGCTTCTCTTTTGATATAACTTCCTCCCAATCAATCCGCAAGGCATTTCCATTAACAATCTTTGCCGCTTTCTTTAATGGTAAACGCAGAAAATACTGACCAAAAGTATTACTAACCTTAATATTCATCTGATGATCAATTAACCACATTGCCACCTCAGCAACTCTTACCGCAAACTCATCGTATTCAATACCCGCAAACTGATTCACATCTACCTGAATAATAGCACTAATATCTGTTACTAACTGTCCCGTTTTATTTAATTCCTGTAACACCAAAATTTCTAAATTCCGTAACTCACGATAGGTAATAATTAAAAAATTGCCGCAACCACAGGCAGGATCAAGAAAATATAAATTAGCAATCTTTTTGTGAAATTCTAGTAATTTATTGCGATTGCCTTTAATCTTCTCAAATTCTCTGGATAAATCATCTAAAAATAAGGGTTTAATTACCTTTTGAATATTTTTCTCGGAGGTATAATGCGCCCCTAAATTGCGTCGTTCTTTTGGATTCATTACCGCTTGAAACATAGAGCCAAAAATCGCAGGAGAAATTTTTCCCCAATCAAAAGCACAAGCTTCCAATAACATGACTCGCATCTTGCTATCAAAAGACGCTAAAGGTAACGACTCCTCGAATAAATTGCCATTTATGTAGGGAAATTGAGTTAAATTTTCATCGAGATTTTTTAATCTTTTTGCTTCTGGTGTATTCAAAACCTGAAAAATAGAAGCGATGTGCATCGCCAAATCACTGCCATCTTCTTTGGTATGTATATCGATATATTCCCAGAAAATACCCTGATTAAAAATACCCGTATCATCGGCAAATAAACAAAATAATAACCGCACTAGATAAACTTCCAATTCATGCCCTATATAACCAATTTCTTTCAGGCAATCATGAAGTTTTCCCATTAACTCGGCTGCTTGAAGATTAACGGGATCTTCGTCTTTATAAACTCGCTTTTCGTAACCTGCGATAAAATCAAATAAATGAACATGATCAACAAAATTACTTAATTCAAATTCCCATTGATTACCCGCATCTAAATCATATAATTTAAACCGTTGAAAATCCGATACTAAAATATAACGCGGTAACTCATGTTCCTTTAAATTGGGGAAATAATCCTTAGCCTGTTGTGTGGCTTTTTCTAAATCTTTCCCCTTCGATTTATGCTCAACTAAAATCGTTCCTTTCCAGAGTAAATCTATAAAACCCTGTTTATTATCTGCTTTTTTGATCGGTTGCTCAAAACTAGATACCCTACGCCGTGAAATGCCAAAGACATGAAAAAAATCATTCCAAAAAAATTGAGATTCTGCCTTTTCTGAAGTCTCTCCTTGCCACTCTTTTTGAAAAGCGATTGCGCGATTTTTAATTTCATTCCAACTTAAAGGCATAGTTTTAATTCCTTATCTTTCGCCGGTTTGCTCAAAGATGGTAGAAAATGATGTAGGGAGCCATAGGCAGTCAGCAAGGGATACAGATAGTTTCCATTTTAGGTGATTTTTTGGTAAACTACAAGGGAAGCTAGAAATTAGCAACGCCTTGAGAATTGTATCCGCTTAGTTATCCGTGCAGTTATTGACACGAACGAACAACTTATCGCTATGTCCAAGACTCTCTACGAACAAGATTTTCAATTGTGGCTCGCAACAACAATTAATCACTTACAGAAGCGGGAATTTGCTGCGCTGGATACTGATAACTTAATTGAGGAGTTAACCGATTTGGGAAAATCGGAAAAAAGAAGTTTAGAAAGTAATTTGATGATTCTTTTGGCTCACTTGCTCAAATTAAAAGTACAGCACGACGCACCGCCATCAATGAAGGATAGCTGGTATTGTTCTATTATTGAGCATCGTCAGCGCATTCAGAAAAACTTACGCGATACTCCTTCTCTCAAATCCTATCTAGAAACTGCTATCGAGGAAGCTTATCCAGATGCTCGTCAAGTAGCAATTAAGGAAGGGAAACTCGCTCAATTTGGTGTTCGGATTCCCCCAGAAAATGATTATCCTCAAATTTGTCCTTTCTTGCCAGAGCAAATCTTAGATGAGAACTTCTATGGCAATTGACCAAATGTGTCTCAGTTTATAATAATACTAAATCCGTTGAGTATAGGCTAGTTATGAGGAGAGGCACTCATGCAAGAGGCACTCATGCAAAGGGGAAAATAAATAATCAGTTTTTAATAACCAGATTTAGTATAATGTGAAAATGGATAAAATGTGTCACGTTAAAAGGCAAAAGATGCGTTGGGTGTCGATTAAATATAACTAATGAACAACCACAAAGGCACAAAGGACACAAAGATTAGTAGAACGTAGGTTGGGTTGAAGCATGAAACCCAACGCCCGCATGGGTTAGCGGTAGCGTAACCCATCCTACAAATAATTGTGCCTCCCTACTTACTAAATCCGTTGAGTATAGGTAACATATCAGGAGAGACAAAAGGCAATTTAAATGCGCGGGCAGCTTAGAACTTACCTAAACAAAAGCCCCCAGAAAACATCACTTTCTAGGGGTTTAATTACAATTGACGGAAAACAAACTTATAGGGAGGTTAACCTCCAGCTACCGCAGGAACGATACTGACTTCATCGCCATCTTCTAAGGGGGTTTGTGTCCCATCGAGGAAGCGAATATCTTCACTGTTGACGTAGAAATTTAAAAAGCGCCGGGGTGTACCATCTTCAAGGCATAAGCGGGCTTTAATACCGGGGAAACTTGCTTCTAAGGATTCAATTAAATCACCGACACTACTAGCACTACACTCGATGGTAGCGTTATTTTCTGTAAATTTTTGCAGGGGAGTAGGAATGAGAACTTTTACAGCCATAGATATCAAGGAAAAAGTGGAAAGGACGGTAAGCTGCGCGCGAATTTAAATTGCTTGTGGAGATGAGGCAAGAGGATAATTGCCCCATCATCCCTGAACATCAATTCTAGACGAGAACCTGTTGCCATTCGAGGCGTTCGAGGGTGCGGGAACGTTCCAGGGCCCGTTCAAAGCTTTCTAGTTTCGGTTCGATTAACAGGGGTTCACCGATATAACCCTGCACCGCTTCTTGGGTTTTTAGACCATTACCGGTAATATAAACGACCGTGGTTTCTTCGGGGTCGATTTTACCCGCTTCTACTAATTTTTTCAAGACAGCGATAGTCGTACCGCCCGCGGTTTCCGTGAAAATGCCTTCCGTTTCTGCCAAAAGTTTAATGCCTTCGATAATTTCGGCATCGGTAACGGATTCAATATTACCGCCGGTTTTACGGGCAATATCCAGGGCATAAACACCATCGGCGGGATTACCAATAGCGATCGATTTGGCGATAGTATTGGGTTTAACTGGGGCGACAAAATCCCGTCCTTCCTTGAAAGCTTGGGCAATGGGGGAACAACCCTCCGCTTGAGCGCCACTAAAACGCACTGCTTTATCTGCCACCAAACCGACTTTGATGAATTCTTGGAAGCCTTTATAAATTTTGGTAAAGAGGGAACCACTGGCTAAAGGTGCGACAATATGATCGGGGAGTTTCCAGCCTAATTGTTCGGCCACTTCAAAGCCTAAAGTTTTGGAACCTTCGGAATAGTAGGGACGCAGATTGATGTTGACAAAACCCCAACCGTAGGTATTGCCCACTTCTGAACAGAGACGGTTAACTTGATCGTAATTGCCTTTAACTGCCATTACCGTGGGATTATAGATTAGGGTGCCGAGAATTTTACCCGCTTCTAAATCGGAGGGAATGAAAACACAACAGTCTAAACCAGCGTGAGCGGCAATAGCGGCGGTGGAATTGGCCAGATTTCCCGTACTAGCACAGGAAACGGTGGTAAAACCTAATTCTTTGGCCCGGGTAAGGGCGACGGATACCACTCTATCTTTGAAGCTGAGAGTGGGCATATTGACGGCATCATTTTTAATGTAGAGATTTTTTAGACCCAAGCGCCGGGCTAAACGGTGGGATTTAACTAGGGGAGTCATACCCGTACCCACATCGATGGGATTTTCACTTTCCACTGGCAAAAAGGAACGATAGCGCCAGATGGAATTGGGACCTGCTTGAATGCTTTCTCTGGTGACGGTGCGACGGATGAGGTCGTAATCGTAGTCCACTTCCAGAGGTGCAAAGGTTTCTTCGCAGATATTCAGCGCTTTCAGGGGGTAGGAAGTCCCTCCTTCCTTAGAAACCAAGCGGGTAAAGGTGGGGATGAATTTTGATGTTTTGATGTTCGTCGCTAGAGTCATGATTTTCCTGTCTTGCCGTCAACTGATGTACAAGCATCCTATCACCCGCAAAATCTTGGTGTCAAATATACCAGACTATTTTTGTCGGGTATAAATTTATACAAAAACTAGGGGATAAACTAGGGAGAAGGAACGCTTAAGGGGAGATGGTTAAGCTGCCGTGTCAGGAAACTTCGGTATAGTTTGAGGTCAAAAAAAGAACTAGGAGAAGATGTTTCAGTTTTTTAGGAGTATATAGCCTATTTGTGGAGAATTTTATCGAAATAAATCATAATTTACGTTTAAATAGCTTAAACAGGGGGCGATTAACTGCGGTTGCCAGAAAGTTTCTCGGTTTGCTCAGGATGATTGTCAAGAAAAGTGACAAATTATGTGATTTTGTTGAGAAATAATAATTTTTTCGGGACTGCCCAATAAAATTGACCATTTCCGGCGGTCGGCAGGAGATTATTTTTATTTATTCTCCCCACACCCCACTCCCCACTCCCCACTCCCCACTCCCAGTCTCCTTTTTAAGCTTGTTGTCAACCCAACCCTTAAGAGTCAGTGGTCAGGAGATAACTGCTTTTTGATAAAAAGTTAAGGTGGTATTGCCGTAGCGTTTCTGACGACAAATGGTTAAACTTTCTAGATTAATTGCTTGCCAAGATTTGGGATTATGTTCCACGGCAATTTCCCCCAGAGAATCTAATAAATTAGATTGAGAGATGGCAGTTAGTACCGGTAAATATAACCCGCTTTCGTAGGGAGGGTCAAAATAAATTAAATCAAAACTTTTCCCCGCTAAAGTGGCTAACTTTGTCAGCACATCCCCCCGAATTACTTGGAATTGCTGGTGGGAAGTTGCTAAATTGCGCCAATTTTCCTTGATAATTTCGCCAGCGCGTCCTGATTGTTCAATTCCAATTACTAGACTCGCACCTCGACATAAAGCTTCCCCACCCATGGAACCATTACCCGCACAAAGATCTAACCAACGACAGCCAGATAATTTATGTTGCCAGATATTAAATAAAGCTTCTCGCACCCTTGCTGTCGTCGGACGGGTTAATTGTCCTGCTAGGGTTTTTATGGGACGATTGCCGTAAATTCTCATCGGTTAAAAGGCAAATTCAGTTAATCTTTTTTGTAATAAATCAGGAAAAAGGGCATAGTATCTTTGATTGAGAGGAGAGGGATGGGGGAGAGGCAATAAAGTCACTTTCTTTTGCTGTTTTAATCCATCTTCATCGGTAGCGGTAAGGGTAACTAGCAGTTTTTTAGTAAAGCGTTCTTTATCAAGATAGAATTTATCTACTTCTTTGGGTTGACCGTAGGGTTCAAACCATTTAAAAGCTTCCGTGCCAAGGGTAATGATATGATCACCTTGCCAATAAAAAACTAGCAGTTTTTCTATAAATGGACGAAACCGATCTTTCACTTCCCCAGAATAAGCTTTATTACCTGGGGGTTTGTAGGGAACTGTATTAGTTAAGAAAATTCGATCGCATACCGATAATAACTCTTGACGATCATGGGATTTTCTCCCCTGCCAAGCTTGAAAAAATCCCTCTCTTACCATTCTACCGGCAGCCCCGATCAAAGGTTGTCCTGCATACACTTCATCTCGTCCTAAATCCCGGCCAAAAAAGCATAACTGACTAGCAAGATTACCACCATACAAAACCGGTTCAAAAGGGTCTTTTTTTGCCTCTTGGTAAATTAGGGTATCGATGGGAAAATCCTCTTTTTTTGCCTCTTGGTGTACCTGTTTAATTAGGGTTTTAATATCGGTCATTTCAGTTATCAGTTATCAGTTATCAGTTATCAGTTATCAGTTATCAGATGTGAGTTTTCAGTTCACTGTTTACTGATCACTGAAAAAAGCTTCTCCCCACACCCCACACCCCACACCCTACACCCTACACCCCACAGCCTACTTCCCCACTTCACTCCTCGGTGCGATAGCCAAATTCTGCTAAAAGTGAGCGAGATTGTCGCCATTTCGGTTCTACCTTCACAAATAATTTTAAATATACCTCCCCGGCGATTAACTTTTGAATAGCCGATCGAGCGGAAGTCCCGATCGCTTTTAACATACTGCCATTTTTACCGATGACGATCCCTTTTTGGGAAGCTCGTTCCACGTTGATGGCGGCAAAAACCTTGGTTAAAGCGGGAGTTTCCTCGACGCGTTCAATCACCACTGCCACAGAATGGGGAATTTCCTGACGGGTTTGCAGTAGAATCTGTTCGCGGATTAATTCGCCCATAATAAACCTTTCCGGTTGATCGGTGACTAAATCGGGGGGATAGTAATAGGGACCGACTTCGAGGGAATCAATTAACAGATTTTGCAATGCTTCGATTCCCGTCCCCTCCAGTGCCGAAAATTTGAGCAGCGGCCAGTTATTTTCCGTCCCTAAGGCACGATAACTATCGTCTAGAGGTTGCAGGTCTTCCGGTTGCTGATCGGCTTTATTTAGCCCTAAAATCGTGGGAGTTTGGTTTTTAGTCAGTAAATCGGCGATATAGCGATCGCCACTACCCAAAAAATTGCTACTATCGACAACAAATAAAACTAAATCTACAGAATTTATGGCGTTTTCAGCATTTTTAACTAAAACTTTGCCTAATTCGTGATGAGGCTTGTGAATGCCGGGGGTATCGACAAAAATCATCTGGGAGCGCTCGCCGGTGACAATGCCGCGTAAACGGTTGCGGGTAGTTTGAGCGATGGGAGAAGTAATGGCGATTTTTTGTCCCACTAATTGATTCATCAGGGTAGATTTGCCCACATTAGGACGACCAATAATGCCAATAAAACCCGATTTAAAACCAGTCGGTGCGACGGGAATTACTGCCGAATCGAGATTAAAGGCTTGAGAGTTGATAACATCGTTCATAATTAAAGAATATTACTTAAAAAATATTTTTACCCATGCAAAGGATAATTTTGTTCTTATTAGTATTGATTCTAGGCTGTAGTAACCATTTAGAATTATCTATAGCGGGAGATTTAAGCGATCGCTTAACTAATTATCCTCGCTGGATGACTAAACCGGTGGTTAGTTTTGCCAGCGGAGATTTAGTTTATCCCGATTGGATGGTAGGCAATTGGACTGTCACCAGTACCCTAATCGATTTAACCGCTCCTCTTGCTCCCCAGATTATCACACCGGGTTTTGAAAGTAATCGTCGTTACCTAGAACAATCGATCGAGTTTCCAGTGAGATTCATTGAGAAAGCTATGTCCAGACCGATAAATGCTGCCTTTTTATCCACCATTATCAGTAAACCATCAACTGTGGCCGATCGATCCTTTAATGGTTTAGCAATTAGTCGCGCCTATTTAGGTAATCAATCGGTATTGTCGGTAAAAACTGACCCCAATAATCCCAATCGTCAGATTACCTTTTTACGGGGCGCTCATCAACTAATTTCCACGGTAATTGCCAGAAATAGCGAAACTCCTAGCCGAAATCAATTTATTGCCACAGAAATTATTCAACAAATTTTCCGGGGAGAAACCAATACTTATCTTAATGAGGTGGAAACCACCACCGCCTATCAGTTATTATCTCCTAATAAAATTCTAGGCGATCAGGTGACAGCCATTTATCTTTCCCCCCAATCGCCGGATTATTTCCAAGCGCCGAATCGTCCTGTGGCTTTGTATCGTTATCGCTTACAATTGCTGAAAGATTAATATATATCCTGAAAAAATCAAAAATCTTCCCTTAGGTGAGGAGACAGGAAGAGAAAAAGACAAGAGACCCTAACTAGAAATACCCCTATAAAGAAAGAAAAAAAAAGGAATTAAGAGAACTTTCCTGGGCATAGTTTTCGGACTTTATTGGAGGACTTGGGGACGATTGGTTTGAATACTCTTAATCCCTCCTACAGCAGATGTTATGGCCTTTTGTCAACGGGGAAGTTCAGTAATAATCATCAACAGTTGATTGTCTCATAGTCTCAGCATCTGTGTTAGAGTTAAGCGATAACTATGTCCTGGGGAAAAACTATGAGTCTTTGTTTTAATCCCACCTGTAGCCACGAAAACCCTAAAGATATTGTATCCTGTGAACGCTGCGGTCAGTCATTAAAGTTAGGCGATCGCTATCGAGGATTGAGAGAAATTGGGTCTGGGGGGTTTGGCATCACCTATTTAGGTATAGATGAAAGCGAAACTAATCACCCTCCCTGTGCGATTAAACAATTTTCCCCCCATAGGACTAATGATGCTCAGGTATCCTCTGGCCTCTTCCGTCGAGAAGCCCAAAGTTTACAGGTGCTTAACCATCCCCAAATCCCCAAATTTTTGGCATATTTTTATATAGATGAACAACAGTATCTTATCCAAGAGTTCATTCCGGGAGAAACCTTAGAACAAGAATTAGCAGCAAGGGGGGTATTTGGGGAAAGCCAAATCCGAGATATACTTAATCAAATTTTACCAATTTTACAATATTTACACGCTAAAAACCTAATTCATCGGGATGTTAAACCCGCTAATATTATCCGTAGAACCAGCGATAAACGTCTCTTTTTAGTAGATTTTGGGGCGACTAAACTCCACACGGGAACTAACCTAGCTAAAACGGGAACTAGCATCGGAACTGCGGAATTTGTCGCCCCAGAACAATTACGAGGAAAAGCGGTTTTTGCTAGTGACCTCTATAGTTTGGGTGTAACCTGTATTTATTTATTAACTAATACATCACCGTTTAATTTAGTGGATGGTGATAATAATTGGGTCTGGCGAGACTGGCTTGGGGAAAATACGGTTAGTTCTCAATTAGCGAAAGTTTTAGATGGTCTAATTGCGCCAGGTTTAAGTAACCGTTATACATCAGCTTCAGCGGCATTAAAAGACCTCAATCAGCCTCGCAAAGCGAAAAATGCCTATGGTAATTATTTGTGGTTTGGCAGTGCAATTGCTGCCTCGATAGCCCTGTTTTATGGGTTCAAAACCACCCAAAAATCATCAAAGATTGAACCACCCAACTCACCCCAACAATCATCAAAGATTGAACCACCCACCTCACCAAATGAACCGATTATTCGCCCCAGCAATTTAGAGGTAATTAAATTATTATCTACTTATGTTGATGTGCAGAACGCATCCTATTTAGACAAGGGAAAATTTATCGAAAAACTCTCAGGGTTAATTGCCCTGCCCAGCCATTATTTTGAGGTACAAGTTATTAATAATCATGGAGTGCAAATAGCCGCAATTCCTCGCCAAAGTGATAGTTATGGTTATGTAGCAGTTTTATGGGGGGGGAAAATCTCAGATGCCGATAGCAAACGCCAACAAAATTGGCAACCTAAAGACCCGACAGATTATGGAACTTTTGCTGTGGCTAATGTCCGTGGGAAGTCCTCCAATTATGTCACGAGAGTTAGCTATTGTGAAAGCATCCAAGCGACGACAGAACCGCCATTATTATCAACCGTAGGGGAATCACTACCTCTTTCCAGTGATGAGTTACCCTGTCCCCCAGGTTATGCTTTTTCTTTGGGAATCATTGATGCGATCGCCAAATTAGCAGCCACGACCGTTCCAGCCGTCATTAAGCCAATTCAAAAATGAAACCCATGACTCCTTAAGATTTGACAGAGAAAGGCTCATCGAAAATTTTGGGTCTGAAACCCCGTCGTTCTACGACGGCTTTACTGTTAAATACTAGCGCATTTACACGATATATGCTAGAATGTGAGACATGGAAAAAGCCTATTCGTTTCGATTTTACCCCACACCAGAACAAGAGTCGCTATTGCGGCGCACTTTGGGCTGTGTAAGATTAGTTTACAATAAAGCTCTCCATCTCAGAACACAAGGATGGTACGAAAAGCAAGAAAGAGTAGGCTACGCTCAAACTTCTTCAATGCTAACCGATTGGAAAAAGCAAGAAGAATTA
>NZ_JADBSA010000298.1:0-11259 GCF_020246945.1 Microcystis sp. M113S1
ATTCTTGGGCTGCCCATTTCTCCATTTTTTTGCTTACCTCCACCTTAATTCCTTCTTTCAAAACTATACCTATCAATCGTTTCCCCTTTTTTTAAGTTTCTTCTCTTTTTGTTAAGAAAGATCTGACTAATGGATAGCTTTAAAAGGGGGGAATTTTGAGGTAAAAGGGGTTAAGGTTTGGCAATCTTCAGCAGAAGATCGAGAGAAATTGATTGATTTTATTAAAGATTATCGTGAAGCTTATGAAAATAATAAAACAGAGTGGATTAATAATCTTAATTCTTGTTTAAATCAACTATCAGAAATTCTCCACATTGATGAACTTTTAGAACTAATTCCCCAAGACTGCAAACGCTTAATCATAATTCCCCATTGGTTCTTACATATAATTCCCCTTCATTGTTTACCCCTAAAAGATGGACAATTTCTCTATCAACGCTTTACTAAAGGTGTAGGATACGTTCCCAGTTGCCAACTTTTAAAACTGGTAAAATCATCACAGCGAGAAAACTTTACTCATCTTTTTGCTATTAAAAACCCCACCAGAAAAGACCTAAAACCCCTCTTAGGAGCAAATCTAGAAATCGAGAGAATTAGTCAAGGATTTGATGCAGAAAAAACTGTTATTATTGGTGAAGTAGAAGCATCAGAACAAACCCTAGTAAACCGTCGTCAAGAATTACAAGCGTCCCATTGTATTCACTTTTCTTGTCATGGAAAATTTGATAATAAATCCCCTAGAGACTCAGCTTTAATGTTAGCAGATCCAGAAGGTAACTTAGGAAAATCAGCTAACCTTACTCTAGCAGAAGTCTTTAAAAAACTTGACTTAAGAGAATGCCGCTTAGTTACTTTTTCTGCTTGTGAAAGTGGTATAATAGAAAGTAAAGCCGATAGTATTAGTGATGAATATGTCGGTTTGCCCAGTGGTTTTCTATTTGCAGGAAGTTCTAGTGTCGTTAGCACCCTTTGGACAGTAGATCCCCTAGCAACAACCTTATTTATGGCTAAATTTTATCACGATCTTAAACGGATTTCTATCCAAGATGAAGGAAGTATTGCTATTGTTTTAAATCATACTCAAACCTGGTTAAGAACATTGAATAGTCAAAAATTAGCCCAAACAAAAAATAGTCAAAAATTCCAGCAATTACTCGATCGAGTCTTTGAAAGTAAACGGGATAGAAGAAAATTCCAAGACTTATTAGAAGCGGCAGTGAAACGCGAACCCTATCCCTTTGCCAATCCCTATTATTGGACAGCATTTATCGCAACAGGAGTTTAACTCAGGTCTTGCACCATTATCCAAAAGTCCAAAAAACCCGATTTTTTCTGCCTCTAAAAATCGGGTTTTTAATATCAGGGGTAAGCTCTGAGTTTAAGAATCGGAACAATTTTGACAAAATTTATCCAGTCCTTCCTCTGAAATATAAATAGCAACTGGAGTCGATAAAAGTCCTGCTACTCCAGGCGGACACATAAAACATCCTGCAATAATATCTGTTACAGGGGGAATAAGTGCGGGTAAATATTTTTCTCGCAAAGTTTCATACTTCGGTTGACAAATAGAATCACGACATTTATTAAGAACAATAGCAAACCAACGAAAATCAGCCTTATCTTCTACCCCTTCAATCCCGTTACGAGTGGCAATAGATTCAGCAGCATCTGCTAAATCTCCCTCCCATTCCTCAATAACATCAAGTGCAATTAAAGCGTTCTCATTGTCCGCAAATTCAATACGGTACTGAGCAATTTTTTCCGGTGTTAACTGCGTTGTGTCTGACATAATACCATCCTTAAAGCTAAAACTAATTTTTTCCCATTATCTCACTTTATTAGCTCCTAAGTAGGTAGGCGTTAAAAATTATCAGACACCCCCCTTATCAAGGGGGGATTAAGGGGGGATCAGAGGCAAAATCTATCTTCAATTTAATTATAACTACTTACTTAATCCCACCAAATGCCGTGAGGAAAATCCCTCGCTTTAGCTTGTCCGCGACTTTATAATCGTCTCGTCGCTAACGGTTTTGACTTTACCGATGGCAAGTTAATCCGGTCAAGATTAGCTTAGAAGACTAGGAAAAAGCGAATTTTTTTGGGGGTGAGAATTTACTTTTGTCAAAAATCATTACATATTCGCAACAAAATACACTTTTTTGAGCAAATTAATGTACCATACTTAGACAAGGCGATAAATTATTTTGTACTAGGAATTATGCGCTCAACTTATCTCCTGTTATCCCCAAAGTCAGGAAAAAGAGGAAGTCTTAATGAAAATGATTTCTCAACATTAATTAATTGAGGATGGGGAGAGGTTGTTAACAGTCAATATTGCTACCTGAATCGCTTTTTCGATGGCCTGTTGTTTGCTTTCTAAACTAATCCCTTCCTCTTTACTTCTTTCGGCAATTACACCACAAATACAAGCGGCAGTAAATCCATAAACCCCCGCCATTTTCAATAAAGTTCCCGCTTCCATTTCATAATTGAGAATATTTAAACGTCGATATTCTTCCGTAATTCCCTCTAAATGATGCTGAAGATAAGGGTTAGCGGAAGACAGGATTCTTTCCTGTCCTTCATAAAAACTATCCACAGAAGCGGTAATACCTACATGATAATTTACTCCCAAAAATTGAGCCGATTTAACTAGGTCAACTGTCAAAAAAGGATCCGCCACTGCGGGATATTCCAGAGGAGCAATATCATTAGCAGCACCTTGCCTACATAAAGCCGCTTGGGAGATAATAATATCACCAATTTTTATTCTATTTTGAATTGCGCCACAAGTACCAATACGAATAATAGTTTTAATTCCCACCTGTATTAATTCATTAACCACAATACTCAAAGATGGCGCACCCATGCCACTGGTAGCCAGAAGAATTGGGGTAGAATTATCTAGATAGCCAAGATAACTATTTAAACCGCGATAATCCGATAGTAAACGTGCATTTTGTAAATAAGTTTCAGCAATATAGCGCGAGCGTTCTGGTTCCCCCGATAATAGGGTGATAGTCGGTTTTGCCGTGCCTAAATCCTCACTGCTAAAGTTGAGATGATAGGGTTTTTGGTGAGATAAGTTATTGGACATTGAAGTTAACTAAATACTGAAAAAAGGTAAGGAAAATCAATTCCTTACCTGAGGATTGTACACTTCTGACAACAAATTTACACTTTTGCTGACTCTTTAACTAACTTATCCCAACCCAATTCCTTGAGGTTATTGTTGCGACGCAGGGGACGAGTAGCTAACTCTAAAATATCTCGCGCATTGGTGAAACCATGAATTTGAGCAAAAGTAAATTCTACCGACCATTTAGTGTTAATTCCCCGCGCTTCTAAGGGATTTGCATGGGCCATTCCTGTAATCACTAAATCGGGTTTTAACTCGTAAATGCGCTGAATCTGATTGTAGTTATCAGGTTTTTCGATAATTTTCGGGATGGTAACACCCATATCATTACAGGTTTTCTCTAGTAATGCCAATTCGGCCGCTTGGTAGCGTTTATCCATGTAAGGAATACCGATTTCATCACAAGTCATCCCGCAACGAATTAGGAAACGTGCCAAGGAAATTTCTAGTAAATTATCCCCCATAAAGAAGACCGATTTACCGCGCACAAGTTGCAGATAATCCTCTAAACTTTCCCAAATTTTTGCCTCTCTTTCCTCTAATCCCTGCGGTTCTACTCCCAAAACCGAACAGATTTTTTCTATCCAAGCGCGGGTTCCATCCGGACCGATGGGAAAGGGTGCGCCAATTAATTTACACTTACGACGACGCATTAAAGTGGTGGCAGTTCGTGATAGAAAAGGATTGACACCAGCGACATAATAACCTTCTTCAATTACCGGTAATTCAGTAAAGCGTTTGGCCGGCAACCAACCATCAATTTTAACTCCTTGTTTTTTTAATTCTAGGGTTAAATTAGTCACAATCGGGTCAGGAACGGAACCAAATAAAACCAAAGGAGGATGGTCTTTATATTCCGATTCTTCCTGTTTAATTTCTTCTTTTTTCCGTCCAAAAGTTAAGAGTTTCTGGATAGCATTCCGTTCTTCTTTGTCGTTTTCATGCTTAACTTTTTCGGGACATTTATGCACCATAGAAGCGAGGACGGTATCTTCCCCTTGGGTAAAGGCATAATCTAAACCATTAGCGCGCGCTGTCACGATAGGAATACCGATTTCTGACTCTAGTTTTGGTGCTAATCCTTCCAAGTCCATTTTGATTATTTCGGTGGTACAAGTACCGATAAAAACGATAACGCTAGGGTTTCTATCTCGTTTAATTTGTAAGCAGAGGCGTTTTAGTTCTTCGTAGTCTTTTAGTTGAGCGGAAATATCCCCTTCTTCTAATTCGGCCATCGCATAACGTGGTTCGGCAAAAATCATCACACCCATAGCATTTTGCAGGAAGTAACCACAGGTTTTTGTGCCGATAACAAGGAAGAAACTATCTTCGATTTTTTGGTATAACCAAGCAACACAGCTAATCGGACAAAAGGTGTGATAGTTGCCAGTTTCACAATCAAATTGTAAAGCGCTCGGTTCTTGAATGGCGGTCATGTTTTTAGGTTCTCCTTTAACTTGGTTTATTTAGGTTTTCTCGTTGTAACTCTTGGCGGATTTTTTGCAGTACAGGATCCTCAGTAGGATATAAAGAATTACTTAATTCTCTTTCTTTCTTTTCTAGTTGTTTTTTCTCAGGATCAAAATTTAATCCTAAAACTTCTAGAAGTTTGTTTCCATCGGAACTAAGCTGACAAAAGGGATACATCCACACTGATAATTGAGATTCTAAAACGGTCATTGCACCTATAATGATGTCAGCACTAGGACGTTTACCACCGTCGGGAGTTTTTCGCCACGAATCTTTAGAATCCATTAAAGACTTAATCCACGGTTGATTGTTTTGGTAGTAATCTAACCATTTATCTGGTAAGATTTTTAGCAATTCCTCAAAAATAATTACTTTGTTTTTTTCGACTGATAATTGTTTTTCTCGGAATCCGTTGAGATATTCAGTGTGCGAATTAGAAATCAGTAATTCTTTTTCCGATTTTTCCAACTCCTTTTTTTCAGAATCAAAATTTAGTCCTAAGACTTCTACCAGTTTGTCCCCATCGGAACTAAGTTGACAAAAGGGATACATCCACACTGATAACTTAGGTTCTAAAGCTGTTGCTGCCGCTATAATTATGTCAGCACTAGGACGTTTACCACCATCGGGAGTTTTTCGCCACCATCCTCTAGAATCCATTAAAGACTTAATCCAAGCTTGATTATTTTGGTAGTAATCTAACCATCGCCTCGGTAAGGTGGCTTTTAATTCCTCAAAGTTGCTCATTTTGTCCCCTTGACTGAATAATAATGTTCTCTCTATTAGAATTCCCAATGAGAGGGAAAAATTATCATCATCAAGTCCTCGATAAAATTCGTGGGTAGGGTGGGTTAGGCGACGATAAGTTAGGCTATTAACTAATAAGTTAATTATGCGCCGTAACCCACCCAGAAAAAGAGTTTATTGGTGGTTATTGGTGGTTATTGGTGGGTTACGCTATCGCTAACCCACCCTACAAAATAATCTAAACCATCATTAGGTCTAATTCTTCCTCGGCGTTAACTTTGGGTTTATCAGCATTAAGATAGAAATCCGATAATAAAGTGAATAATTCCCGGTCGGCAGATTCTTTGGGAATAACTCCTTCTGGTTTGGCTAAAATCTGATCGGCAATGTTGAGATAATAGTCACAAACATAACTTAACATCGGATCCTTGTCGGCCATTTCAAAGAGAGTTTGACCTTTAACTCTGGAGACGCGAATATCTTCAATTAAGGGTAAAACTTCTAACACTGGCATGGGAACATGATCCACGTATTTATTAATTAAATCGCGTTTTGAGGTGCGATTACCAATTAATCCGGCTAGTCGCAGGGGATGGGTGCGCGCTTTTTCACGGACGGAAGCGGCGATGCGATTGGCGGCAAAAAGAGCATCAAAGCCGTTATCTGTGACAATTATGCAGTAATCGGCGTAATTTAAGGGTGCGGCAAATCCCCCACAGACCACATCCCCCAAAACATCAAACAAAATCACGTCAAATTCATCAAAAGCGTTCAATTCTTTTAATAATTTCACCGTTTCCCCGACGACGTAACCGCCACAACCAGCACCGGCCGGGGGGCCACCCGCTTCCACGCATTTGACACCACCGTAGCCGTCATAGATAACGTCTTCGGGCCAGATGTCTTCGTAGTGAAAATCTTTTTCTTGCAGGGTATCGATGATTGTGGGAATAAGAAAGCCTGTCAGGGTGAAGGTGCTATCATGCTTGGGGTCACAGCCTATTTGCAGGACTTTTTTGCCTCTTTTGGCTAAAGCGGCCGAAATATTACAGCTTGTTGTCGATTTACCGATGCCACCTTTTCCGTAGACTGCAAGTGTTAAAGGCATGGAAGTTCTCCTAAATGTACGCTTGAATGGTGAGTTTGTTTATCAGTGCTTTGATCGCCATTATTGACCATCTCCCCACCCCTTGGAAAGAGGCTCAATTTTTATCTGCTATAGCTAGAGTGAGATTGAAAGCTTAAAAATTAGATAAATAATCTTTTAGAGCTTATAAAGTTTATTGAAGTCATAAAAACTTATAAAAACAGCTTTGTTCATACATTTACTTTAAATACAAACAATAAACAAAAAATCGCCAAAGCTTTACAAAAACTCGATAAACAGGGTTTTACCGTGCCAAACCCAGACAAAAAAGGTCAAGATAGAGGCAGTCTAGAGACTGATGTAAGATTTTCGTGAATAATCATTACAATTTTCCCGGTCAGCAGATTAAATAAATAGATCCTGAGAAGGACGCCGAAAGGCTGTAGTACAATTAGAACAAAGTACCTGTAGGGTTTCCTATGCGAGTTAAGCAAAAAACGCTGACTACACTCTTATTAGAAAATAAGGCTCCTAAATATCGTCCTTTTCTGGGTTTTTTTCTGGCTGGGGTTCCCTTGCTCTTTTTAGCCTATGTGGTTTCTTTCCAGCGCGCTTATCTCAACTGCATTAGGTTAAGCACAAAAAGGATAGATTGTCAATATGTCCAAGAGTATAATTTTCCTGTTTCTAGTCGGGAAAATTTTTCTTTGACTCACATTAAAGCTACGGCTGTCTATCAAGAAGTTTTTATCAGTGTTGAGCAGAAAAAAACTGTTAATAACACGGTTTTATTGGTCGGAAAAAATAACTATCTCTACATCGAGAATTTTCGGGATGTGCAGTCAGCTAGTGATTTTAAAACTCGATTTGATAGTTTTGTGAATAGATATCAAGCTCAGGAAATTATTGCCAAAAGTCCCCTAGATACCTTGTCAGCACTGCTAGAACACCACCATAATTATCCCTATTATCTCTGGGGTATGTTATGCTTATTGTCTGGTCTATTGTTACTTTATGATGTCAGCTATTGGGAGAGTTATGTCTTTAATCAGGGAACCTCTACCCTAACCCGTAAGCGACAACATTTAATTTTTAGAAGTGAAAGTGATTATCTTTTAGAGAGAATTGTTGAGGCAAAAGTAGAAGAGTACAAAGGCTTTTTGGGGTCTAATTACCGACGGATTATTTTAACCTTATCCAACGGGGAAAAAATTATCCTCAATTGCCGGTTACTGGAATCTATCAGTAACGGAAAAAGGGAAGAAAAAATTCTGGCAATGATTGCCGAAAAGTTAAACTTAACTCAAGAGGAAGTGTTAATCTAAGTAAATGCGCTCAAATTCTAGTTATTTAAAGTCTCTTTTTTTCGGTTTCCTATTAGTGACCGTGTTAGTTTATATATTGCGCGGCATGGGAATATTATCTTTTTTACCCGGAGGATTAATTTTGTTATTAATTCTCTCTTCCGTGGTGACGGGAATTATCTACGGAATCGATAAAACCCGCCGTTTTTAGGAAAATATTGGCTCTTCCTTCCAGACAGAAACGAGAAGGCCGCATCTCATTTTTGTAAATCTACTAAGTTGGGATTTTTAGGGGGAAACTCTCTGCTAAAGTCGGGCCTTACTTTCGATTTTATCACTCAATCCAAGCTTTTGGGGGGTTCTACCCCCCAAACCCCGGAGCGCATTAGTTTTTCGGTGGGATGCTTACAGACAGCTGCTGATATATCTGTAATAATTTAAAAGTCACTGATAATTGCTGATTGTCGGTATTTCTGCAAATGTGAGATACACCCAACGAGAAGAATCCAACGGTTCTAACGTCAATGTCAAGATTGCGGTAGTTAGTTTCTGAGCAATCCCACTGATAAAAATATCGGCTGCATCTCCTATTTGTGATCTGAGATGCAGCCATTGCTAAAGGCTAACACACCTGGGCTAATTAACCCGGGACTAAAGAAGATTTGAACGCAAAAATTTTCTCGATCACCTCTTCTACCACCTTATCGGGAGTGGAAGCACCAGAAGTCACTCCGACGGCAATTTTTCCCTCATTTAACCAGTTATCGGTGATGATTAAATCGTCCCCTAAAGGTTTATGTTCGATGCGATTACCGGGGAGAATACGCTCGGCACTATCGATATGATAGGAGGGAATGGCACGCTCGATCGCTATTTCCTGTAGGTGAGTGGTATTAGAGGAATTATAACCCCCAATTACCACCATTAAAGAAAGCGGTTCTTTCACCAGTTCAAACATGGCATCTTGACGCTCTTGAGTGGCATCACAGATAGTATTAAAACTCATGAAATGATCTTTAAAATCGATCGGTCCGTACTTTCTCAACATAGTATGCTCGAAGAGTTTGCCAATTTCCTCCGTTTCACTTTTCAGCATCGTGGTTTGATTGGCAATACCGATATAATCTAGATCGCGATCGGGATCGAAACCCTGGGAATGTGCATTTTTAAACTTCTCTAAGAACTCATTTTTATCGCCACCGTGGAGAATATAATTAGCGACATAATTAGCTTGAGCCAAATTTAAAACGATCAGATAAGTGCCAGCAAAAGAGCTAGTGGCGATCGTTTCTTCGTGATTATATTTACCGTGAATAATCGAAGTGTGGTCGCTTTTTTTGTGCTTTTCCACGGAATTCCACACCTTAGAAACCCAGGGACAAGTGGTATCCACAATCATGCAACCCTTATCGTTAAGTATTTGCATTTCCGAGACACTGGCCCCAAAAGCAGGTAAAATCACCACATCCCCCGATTCCACCACACTAAAGTCTTTTTGGCCATTTTCGACCGGAATAAAACCCACGGCCATGGAGCGCAGACGCTGATTAACCGAGGGATTGTGAATAATTTCGTTAGTAATCCAGATACGTTCCAGGGGAAAATGTTGACGAGTTTCGTAGGCCATGGCAACAGCGCGTTCTACCCCCCAACAAAACCCAAAAGCTTGAGCGAGATAGATCGTCACGTCACCCCGTTGTAAACGATAATTATTTTCCCGAATTTCTTGGATCAGGTCGCTTTGATACTCATTGGTCATCGCATCCATTACTTCCTCTTTATGACCGAATCCCTTGCGGTTATAGTTATCCGACTGCTGTAGGGTACGTTTAAAGGATTTTGTATCCATGATTCTCTGATAGGGGTATTGGTGGTGCTAAATTGGGCTAGACAGTAGCTTGCCATATACTAAAAATACCTTATCTAGTCAGCGCAGGAGGCTTTTAGAGACGAGAGAGAAATTCCTCGTCGATATCGTAACCAAACTGTTGAGCGAAAAATTTTAAGCGAGATAAAGCAGGAATTTGCTGACTTTTCAGCCAATCAGACAAAATAAAGAGTTTTTGCATCACAAAAATCTCCAAAGCTTCGGGATTATATTGAATTCCTTCCCCGCGATGGAATTGATGGGGGACCAACATAGCAGCATAACGGGCGATTTCTCCATGTTTTGGGTCAAGAATAAAGATTAACCAGGGATAAACCGCATCTAAACGTAGAAACCACAGTCTGACTTCCGCTATCTCCGATAATTCCCGCATATCACCCTCTGCGCGAGGATAATCTATCTCTAATTGTAGAGCTTGTTCCAGTTCGGCGATCGCTGATTGGGACTGATAATCTTGAATAATAGTCTCTAAAGATGATAGATCGAGATTTTGAATCTGATTGGGGTTAAGAGCGATTTTGACAGTCATAGGCGCAAATAAAAGGTTATATCGGGCGAAATTACCGTTTTTTATCCCCAGATCGGCAATGATCTATCTCAGAAAATACTCTCGATCGGGACAAAAAAACTGGGTATGACTATTCTCTCACTCCAGAGCGAGAGAGGGAAACTGGACTAAAATCCCCAAGGTTGGATTTCTCCTACAATTTAACCTCTCTTGCACACCGGGGTTTTTTAGTCGGCAAAATCGGGAACCATGCACAAGAATAAATTAGTCAATTTATGGGAAAATAAGCGCATCTTCTCGGCTTTTATCCCATGCAAGCCAACTTTTTTACTAATATCCTCTTACCCGTTGCCCTAGGCGTTTTAATGTTAGGCATGGGATTGGGATTAATTCTCGCCGATTTTCAGCGTATCACCCGTTATCCCAAAGCAGTTCTGATCGGTTTAGTCAATCAAATTATTATCTTACCGATCGTCGGTTTTATTATTGCTTCTATCTTACCTCTCCGTCCAGAAATTGCCGTCGGTTTAATGATTGTCGCCATTTGCCCCAGCGGTCCTTCCTCCAATGTTTTAACCTATTTAGCTAAGGGAGATGTGGCCCTTTCTGTTACTTTAACCGCTTTTAGCAGCATCATCACCATTTTCACCATTCCTTTTTTCGCTAGTTTGAGCTTACAGCATTTTATGGGTGAAAGTGCCGCCATCTCCTTACCCATTGGTTCTACTATGGCGCAGATATTTTTGATTATAGTTTTACCCCTGGTTATCGGTATGACTATCCGCCATTACTTCCCTTTACTGGCCAAAAGTCTGGAACCGATAACTAATCGTTTAGCCGTAATTTTTCTAGCAGTTATTATCTGCTTATTAATAATCCGAGAATCGGAACGTTTGCCCCTATTCATTGCTCAAGCTGGCATCGCAGTGATCATTTTACATACGATTGCTTCCCTAATTGGCTTTTTCAGTGGTCGTTTATCGAAAATTTGGGTTAAAACCCCGTCCTTTTAGGACGGCTTTAAGCTACAATGGAAAAAGCGATAACCAAGCTAAAAACTGAACCTTGACAACAGATAGTAAGGGGTTTCGTTCAGAAAAGACTTCAAATTCGGCC
>NZ_JADBSA010000299.1:0-6002 GCF_020246945.1 Microcystis sp. M113S1
CTTCATCGTCAGACTCTCTGCTATTCAAAATGTGTCAAAATGTTAGAAAATTCCCTACCGTTTCTAATTCATTACCTTAAGTTTAAGGATGTTCCAGTTCCCTACACTTTTGCTTGATTCATCTTTACATCTGACAACGCCAAAAATTATCCTTCGTCGTCAAGGCAAAGACTGGCAATGTTTTGATCCAATTACCTTGAAAATGCCGGGAGAAGCGGGAGTAGAACCAGATACTTGTTTTTATATTGATAATAGACAGGCAATTTTAGGCAAAGAGAGAATTGATTTAACTGTCGATCCTCCTCCCGATTTAGCTATAGAAGTGGATTTTACTTCCCTGACTGATGTAGAGGCCTATCAATTGCTAAAAATCCCTGAATTGTGGGTTTATCGTCGGGAAGAATTAAAAATATATCTGTTCAGAGAAGACAGTTATCAAGAAAGCGAAAATAGTCGTCTCTTTCCCGATATAAATATCAAGAAACTTTTACCCTATTATGTAGAATTAGGCTGGAATCAAGGTTCTAGTATTGCCTTACGTCAGTTTGAAGCTTTAGAGAATTTTAGTTAATAAATATTACCAATTGTAAATTTAAATATTTTTAAGTATTGAAGGTATTTGCATATAAAATACTTATCATTTTGCCCCGATTGCCTCTAACTTTTCCCTCCCCACAGTAATCACTGGGTAAATAGAAAATTTCTCACTCTTTCTCCTAGAGATGAAGTACAGATTAATCCTTACTCATCAAGTATTTTAGCAACAATAACTAACCTCATCTTTCTGAGAAAGGCTGTAGCGAAAGAAAATCTGATCAGTGGGAGCGTTACTTTTGTTGTTGGGTTTCCTCGCTCGAACTGTTCTAGGTTTGGGAAATGGAGTCAAGATACAGAGTATCCGGACAGATATCTTGTTCGTTCGGCCAAGTTACCGTACCATCTAGAACTTTTACTTGATTAAAATAATGTTGGTTTTTAAGTTCTTGAAAGATGCCAAAATCAAGCAGTGGTGAACAATCATAAATTTTCTTTTCTTCATTAGTAAAGATGAGTTGTAATTGATAGTTGGGCAAAGGGATAACTTCTTTAACTCTAGGATTCATCATTTATCTCAGTGGTTCAATTTTATACGGTTGTTGTCCTGAAATAGCGAGTTCCCAGTTAGCCATCAATTCATCTTGATGAATCTCGATCCAAGCGGAAAGTAATTTCATTTTAGCATTAGGAATAGCTCCTTCAAGAATTTCTCCATCTGGAATGGCGACAATGACTTCCGAATTTTGATATCTAGCATGAATGTGAGGTTTATGGTGTTGTTTATTGTCCATGAAGTACATATAAATAATAATTCCGTAAAACATGGATATGGCTGGCATTTGTATCCTTGTGGTTATTTGAGAGGGATAGGTTTATTATAGCGAAGGAAAATCCGATAAGTCGGCGCGTTACTTTTCATGGATCAATATTTCGGGAAATAGTCAGGTATTTATCCTCCAATCGGATAATTCTCGCAACTTGCTCAGGATTTGGCGAGTTATAGGAGTTGGTTTCGCTCTAGGACGCGTTATGTTTACAAAATCTCGATCTCGCGCTCGATTACGGTGATAATTTGTAAAATATTTCTAGATTCGCTTGGTTGAACGTTTAACTCGTCTCCCACATGGACATGATCGGGAAAATTGGCTAGATCGGGAAAAT
The DNA here is from genome assembly GCF_020246945.1 of Microcystis sp. M113S1. Classification (NCBI taxonomy): domain Bacteria; kingdom Bacillati; phylum Cyanobacteriota; class Cyanophyceae; order Chroococcales; family Microcystaceae; genus Microcystis; species Microcystis sp. M113S1. The sequence continues at coordinate 1,699 of NZ_JADBSA010000299.1, forward strand.
GTTCCACGTTATCCCAGCGTTTTCTTAACTTCTGTTTGCTTGCGTCCATCCATTGATAGCGATAGCTTATCGTAACGATGCGTTGATCGATCGAGGTAAAAGCTTCAGCAATTTCTAAAAAATCTCCGTTCGTTAAAAGGACTCTCGCTCGGAAATAGCCTCGATCGAATAAAATTCTTTCATCGACAATCGTAAAAGACTTGACGATCGAACTCTCGGATAATTTCCGTTTAACTAGGGGAATATAATCGACTATCTCCATCTAATTCCACCGTAAACCTATCTCTTTTCTAGCTGCCAATAGCATTTCATAATAAACATTCCACTCGAAATAATCCATATCGTCCCCTAGCTCACCGGAACGAAATCTAGGATAGAATTCTTCCGAACTCATGCGATATTGATTTTCGTATTGCTTGACACGGTTTTCTAAATCCAAAATTTGAGCGTTAATCTGCAAATTTTCCCGTTGTTCGCTCTCAATTTTTCGATTCAGTAACTCTCTTTCTTCCTCGGAGAGAGAGAGAATAATTCGTGCGAGAGAATCAATCAGTTGGGTATTCATTATCGTTAAAATCCGAGATAGGATTATACTAAATCCAGTTATTAAAGACTGATTATCTATTCCTCCTACCCCCCCGATGTCGGGGGGCAGGGGGGGTTGCCTCTTGCCTCTTGCCTATCCTGATAGGTAGCCTATACTCAACGGATTTAGGATTATTTCCCCTGAGAACTGTAGCAGATTCGATCGAGAACCGCTGCCATGACTGCTAGGAAATAATGGATGGATGAGGCTGCACCTATCCACCCTAAATGTCTAAATCTGCGGGGCTAAATTTCTTGTGAATCTGAGGAAAACCTAACTGTTTAATCACTTGATGTTTGCGTTCTTCCTCAAGGGATGACAACTGATGATAATTAACCCAGTGAATACAGTTAACCGGACAAGTCTCGATCGCTTCTTGAATAATTTCTTCCTCGTCACCGTCCTGATTATAGACGCGAGAGCGACCGTATTCGCCTTCAATAAAAAAGGTATTGGGGGCAACGTGGGCGCAGTGTTTACAACCGATACAAGTGACCTCATCGACGTAAACCGCTTTCTGGCCCAGTAAACCGCCCAATTCAGGTTCAAAACCAGTGCGATCGGGGGAATCTCTTAGGAATCCCCCCAACTCTGGTTCAAAACCAGAGCGTTCGGGAGAAAAATCAGCCATTAGGCACTCCAACGTTGTACCACTAGACGAATAGAACCATCAGTATTTTTTTCCTGTGCTGCCACCTGAAAACCCTGTTTAGCAGTTTCTGCCAGAATGGTGTGGTAGGCATAACCTTGATTTACTTTTCTTAAAAATCCTTCTACGGTTAGGGGTTGTTGCCAGTATTGCAAATCGGCAACTAACTCGTACTCGTTACCATTCCAGCGAAAACCGATATCGTAATTGTTATCTTGTTCAATTACCACCTCTGCGGTTAAAGTTTGACCTTGATAACCTTTGACAGGGTGAGAACCCTCTTTCCATTCCATACCCATATCCGTTAGGGCGGCTTTTAGGTAGGATAGATCGCGGATTTTGGTTTTGATATTGCTAAAGTGTGACATGGTTTTTCAGTGGCTTAAATAATGGGATTGGGAAAGATGAAAAATTACCAGTCGCTAAAAGTGGCTTTGTTGCTGACTTTCTCTGACTGGCTGACGGTTTGATGGTAATAATCCGAGGTTTTCTCTTGAGACATCAGCTGCCCGAGTTGTGCCTCGATCGCCGCCGTCACCTCTTGACAAGATGAACCGACTATGCCTGTCACCTTTTCCATGACGCGACCATCGGGATAGATAATAAACTCTAGGCTTTCCATGCTCATAGCTCTTCTCAGCGTGATCTGGGGTTTGCAAAGCTCCCTATCGTTTTAATTTACGATAGTTTGCTAATCGTAGCAATCTGGTTAAAATTTTAGCAAAACTTTATATTATCTCACCCAACCACTTTCATTTTTTGTAAGTTTCCCGTAACTTTTCTTCATCGTCAAGGGCGAACCTTGACCGAGGAGGCATAATTTAACAAAACTACACAAAAAAGACGACCTGAAGCGATAAATTGAAAATAAAGGAGATGCAACGGCGAACCACGACCGCCGAGATCATAGAATTTTGTCTATAGGAATCAGAACAAAATGAATAAACAAACAGCCAGCGATCGCCTTCGGATCGGTGTTTTGGGTTTTGGTGGTTTGGGACAGGCTGCCGCTAGAATTCTCGCCCCCAAACAGGAAATGCTTTGGACTGCCGCCGCCGATAAAGCCGGTTTTGCCTACCACAAAGACGGTCTAGATGTCAATACCTGTAACAAAATTTATCATGACCAAGGTTCGATCGGTTATCTGGAAAATTACGGCAGTCTCAGCGAGAACAGTATCGAGGAATTAATCAAAACTGCCGACGTAGAAGGCTATTTTCTCGCCTTACCGAATTTACCTAACAATTTCATGGCCGATATCGCTAAAACTTTCATTCGCTTAGGTTGGCGCGGGGTTTTAGTCGATGCCCTCAAACGCACCAGCGCCATGGAACAAATCTTAGCACTACAAGCAGACCTAGAAGCCGCCGGCATCACCTACATGACGGGCTGCGGTGCTACCCCCGGACTGTTAACTGCGGCTGCCGCCCTAGCAGCCCAGAGTTATGGGGAGATTCATAGCGTTAAAATTACCTTTGGCGTGGGAATCGCCAACTGGGAGGCTTATCGTGCCACTATTCGCGAAGATATCGCCCATTTACCCGGTTACGACCCAGAAACGGCGCACTGGATGAGTGATGCGGAAGTGGAAATGCTGTTAAATAAAACCAATGGCATTCTCAGCCTCGAAAATATGGAACACGCAGACGATATTATGCTGGAATTAGCCGGAATTTGTGGACGCGATCGGGTTTCCGTCGGGGGTGTGGTGGATACGCGCAACCCGAAAAAGCCCTTGAGTACCAATGTTAAAGTCACGGGGCGGACTTTTGAAGGCAAAATTTCCACCCATACCTTCACTTTGGGTGATGAAACCAGTATGGCGGCTAATGTCTGCGGGCCAGCTTTTGGTTATCTGAAAGCGGGGGTTTCCCTACATCGTCGCGGTATCTACGGATTATGGACAGCAGCGGAGATTATGCCCCAATTTGTGCGCTAGGGGTTTCTCTGCCGTAAAATACCTAAAACTTTCGGGAAAATAGCGGGTAAGGGGGCGATCGCTTCTAGGCTCTCTCCCGTGACCGGATGTACTAAAATTAAACGATGGGCATGGAGTAATTGCCCGGGTAGATTAATCCCGATGGAACGACCTGAACTATAGAGGGGATCCCCAAGAATCGGATGACCGATTTGGCTGCTATGAACGCGAATTTGATGAGTTCTGCCAGTTTCTAGGCGAAATTCCATTAAGGTGTAGTTGCCCAGTCTTTCCTTGACTTGCCAGTGAGTGACGGCATTTCTACCTCCTTTTTCCACGGCAATAATCGCCATCTTTTGGCGATCGCTGCGGTGACGACCGATCGGCAGATCAATTGTACCTGTCTCCGTTTTGGGGACACCGTGGACGAGGGCGATGTATTCCCGGCGGGCAGTTTTGGTTTTTAATTGTGCCTGTAGGTGTTGATGGGCCTGGTCGGTTTTGGCAATAACGATCGCACCCGTGGTATCCTTATCTAAGCGGTGGACTATACCAGGGCGTTGAATTCCACCAATTCCGGCTAAATTCGGGCAGTGATGCAGTAAAGCGTTGACCAAGGTTCCCGATTCGTGGCCGGGAGCCGGATGAACCACTAAATCGGCAGGTTTATTGATAATAATCAGATATTCGTCTTCGTAAAGAATATCAAGCTCGATCGCCTCGGCGGTTAATTCCAGGGGTTGACTGTCGGGAATGGTAATCTTTAAGCGATCGCCTTGACCAACTTTAGTATTTTTATTAGTGCAAATTTGACCATTTAACTGTATATATCCCTGTTCTATCAGTTTTTGCAGCCTCGATCTCGATAAATCGGGCAATTGTGACCCCATCCAAGCATCTAAACGTTCTTTTTTTCCCGCAACTTCTAAGTTTAATTGGTTCATCGGTTTTTAGTGATCAGGGTGTAGGGTGTCGGGGAATCAAGAAAAACTGACTGGAGATTAGTTAATCTACTTAGGGTCTGCTGAATAAATCTAAAAACCTTGTTGGGTAAGACTTTTAGACTTTTTGTCAATCAAAAAGTACCAGGCATGGGAGTGATCAGGGGGAAAATTCAGGTACTTTTTCCCTGAAAATTAGGTAGTTGACCA